>QCVC01000006.1:0-42005 GCA_003210515.1 Synechococcus sp. AG-683-B21
GGAGTAAAAGCCACGAATCAGCAAGTTTTTAATGCTGACTGTTGCTTTTTTGCCGCCGGCAGTAATCATGCCGTCGACAAGTTCATTTGGAAGGACGTAATCCATCAGTGTAGTGGTGATATCAATGGAGAAAGGTCTAGTTAATTAACCGCTAATGCGGTTCATAAAGCGTGAAAAAAGATCTGAGTTGCCGCCTTCACGAGATACGGCGGTGTTGTCTGGTCCGCTGGAGCTCAGCCAGTTGACGAAACGAGAGAAGAGATCGTTTTGGGAAGCCATTTTGACGGTGTAAGGGGACGGAAGAATGCCAGTTCTTGGACGGAGCCGTGGCTTCATAAGAAAGCGCCACGATCACTGCCCGAAGAGTTGTATGGCGGTGTTTAGGTTTTTGTTGTGGCGCCGAATTGTTCAATTAGCAGGTTTTTTAATACCGATTTGATCTGTGCAGCTGGTACAGCTTTTTGATGGAGCTCACCAAGAGTTGGATTGGCTCCTTGTGAACCGCCGATAGTGATGGTGTAGCCCTCGCCCATCACACCATCGCTATTTTTTGCTTTGGTGCCAGTGAGTCCAATCGCGCCCATGTACGCCTGGCCGCAAGTATTCGGGCAGCCTGTCCAATGAATCTTCAGCTCGTCGGGAAGGTTCAGTTCAGCATCCAGTTCATGGGCTGCTTTTAGAGCTTCATCTTTGGTATTGGTTAGTGCAAAGCTGCAGTAGGTACTGCCTGTACAAGACACTGTTCCTGCTGCAATGGTGCCTGGCTCTAAAGGAAAACGTTGTAATAAAGGATCTGCTTTCAGTGCGTCGACTGTGTTCTCTGAAATGCCAACGAGAATGACATTTTGATCTTCAGTGAGTCGTATTTCACCGCTGCCATATTGAAGGCTAGCTGTGGCCAAATCATGAAGATCTTGCGCTGTTAAACGCCCTACTGGAACGTGTAAACCTGCAAAGGACAAACCTTCTTGTTTTTGAGAGTGGATCCCATAATGAGAACGGGGCTCTGCATTAAAAACAGAGCCGGGATCCGGGGTGAGGGGGCCGAAGCGTTCTTCGACCATTGCCCTGAAGGCATCGAGTCCCACTTCATCGAGATACAAACGGAAGCGGCCTTTGGGCCGTTTGTCACGCTCGCCGTTGTCGCGCCAGATTTTGATGACTGCTGCAGTCATGTCACAGATCTGGTCGGGCGTTACCCATGCATTGAGTGGAAGTGCATAAGCATTGAGTTGTGAAGAGAGAATTCCAGCAATCCAAACCCCAAATCCCATTACGCCGTTGTGTTCTACGGGGTGGAAAACAATGTCGTTATGAAGTAGAAAATTATCTTTTGAGCCTGCTACGGCTGTGTTCCATTTGCGTGGAAGGTTGGAGAATTCTGGGTTTCCTGCACAATTGTTTGTGAGGAAGTTTTGAAGTTCAGTTGTGTATGGACGTGTATCCACAATTTCTTGTGGATCAATACCTGCCAGCGGATTGCCTGTGACGTTGCGAGGATTGTCAAACCCAGACTGAATGGAACTCAATCCTACTTCTTTTAAGCGTTTAAGAATTTCAGGAAAATCTCCGAGGAGAACACCTCGAAGTTGAAGATTTTGACGTGTCGTGATATCGCAGCTTCCATTTTCTCCGTAACGCTCAACAATTGATGCAACAACTCTGATCTGCTGAGCTGACAAAACACCGTTGGGAACTCGAAGGCGAAGCATGAACTTGCCTGGTGTTTTGGGGCGCCAGAACATTCCATACCACTTCAGACGGAGTTGTATATCTGTTTCGTCAACCTGTTCCCAGCCCAGTTCAGCAAACTGATCAATTTCGCTGCCAACGAGTAGACCATCTTTGTTGGCTTTGTTTTGCTCAATCTTGTTGAGCTTCTTACCCTCTAAATAATGTTTGGTTGGGGAACTTGCTGTCATGGTGTCGGTCAATCAGAGGAAGTAATTGCTCGATTTAGAGGTGCTTGTTGAGATGCTTGTGTATTCGGTTAGCAGTCCATCGTTGAGGGTTTATGTACTTACTCGTTACCATTAACTTCGTCAATGAGCTTTAAGTCGGTAGCGAATTAGACCGTTTGGAAATCCACTTCGTCTTGCTTGATCTGGCTTGATTTTGGTTGCTTTGGCTACATCTTGGTGTTGTCGCGGAGGCGTAAAAGGCAGTTTGCCGTTACTCAGTATTGGCGTCCTATTTCGCCAACCATCCGAATCGCTCCGGCTCGGACCATCTGCCAGACACGTTTCATGGCGGCGATGTCTCGATCCAGCTCGCTGGGAACTCGAGATTTGTCGGGATAGCTTCGAGTCGACCGGCTCGTCAATGGAGCACGATCGGTGTAGCGACGGCGCGTCATGGATTCGACAGCGGAGATACCAGGGTGATGACACCAGGGGACCTGGTAGTTGATCCGTGGCCGTTGTTACGGAATCGTTCTTCTGCGTCGCAGCAGTTTGCGCTGCGCATGGTTGTGCACGGTCGCTCGGGTGGAGTGGTGCCGGCATGTTTGTCGTCTTTTGTCGACGACTTGCAGGGCAAGCGTTCAGCACCCGTTCAATTGCAAGCACTCACGGCGGAGGAGTGCCCATGCGTCCCCGATCGTCCACTTGTTTTACTCCCGTTGCTTCTTTGGCCTGGGGCCCATGCGCGAGCTGATGTGCCGGCGATTCGTCAGCGCTTGCGCATCGATGGAGCGAGGGTCACGATGCTGCCCTTTCTTGGTGCGTGGCCTCTTTGGTGGGGCCTAGTGGCGTCTTCTATTCAGCGTCAGCTTGAGCCAGGTTCTGTGTTGGTGCACCATCCCCTGCGTGAAGGGGTTGCCGATCGCTTTTTAGCGATGTTGTCGGTCTCCTTGAACCTTCCGTTGGTTTCGTTCGATTGCTGGCCTGAGCATCAGACTCAGCACGCTGATGCTCGACCAATTCCTCTCGCGCTTGCCCCCAATCGAATGACGGAGTCGTTGCGTCAGGTCGATGCTCCACCACCACTGCTGGAAGATCCCTCGATTCGTCAGGGCCTTCTCGATTTGCTCGCATGCTTGCCGTGACTGACTCCAACCCAGGAACTGTGTATTTAGTGGGTGCTGGCCCTGGTGATCCAGAACTGCTCACGCTGAAGGCCCATCGCTTGCTGACGCGATGTGATGCCTTGGTTTACGACTCCCTTGTGCCTAAGGAAGTGCTCGATCTCGTTCCTCAGCATTGCGAACGCCAATTCGTTGGAAAGCGACGCGGACACCACTCCGTGCCTCAGCCCAGCACCAATGCAGTGCTTGTGGATATGGCGAAACGACACGAATGCGTTGTGCGTTTGAAGGGTGGTGACCCGTTTCTGTTTGGCCGTGGCGGTGAGGAGGCTGCATATTTGGCGGCGCGCAATATTCTTGTGGAAGTTGTTCCCGGAGTCACAGCCGGGATCGCGGCCCCTGCCTACGCCGGAATTCCTGTCACCCATCGCAGATCAGGGTCGTCGGTGACGTTTGTCACCGGCCACGAGGAAATTGATAAACGCAGGCCATCTGTTGATTGGCGTGCTTTGGCCAAGGCCAGTGATGGACTTGTGATTTACATGGGGCTTCACAATTTGCCCAAAATTGCAGAGGAGTTAATCGCTGGTGGTCTTGCGGATAACACTCCTGTTGCTGTGATTCAGCAAGGCACGGTGGAAGGCCAACGCTGCCTTAAGGCTGCGTTGTCGGAGGTGGCTGTTGCGACGCGAGAGCAGAAGTTCAAGTCTCCTTCGATTGTGGTGGTGGGAGACGTGATCGATCAGCAGGTTGAAGCTTGCAGACCCAAGCCTGCTGCGGTCACGATGCCGATTCCTTTTTGACGCGCTTTGTAGCGGATTCCCGCAGGCGAGATCGAAGTTGGGCCAGGTTGCAAGGCCTTGTGGTCTCATCGAGCTGAGAGCGAATCAGTCTTGTCCAGGCGGTTTCGACGGCATCAAGGGAGCCTGGAAGCACGAAGACAAAGGTGCCATTGGCAACACCAGCAAGACATCGGCTTTGCAACGTGCTGGTGCCAATCGTCTCGAACGACAATACGCGGAAGAGCTCCCCGAATCCATCGATGGTCTTGTCTAAAAGGGGGGTAATGGCTTCGGGAGTTCCGTCCCGTCCCGTCAGGCCCGTACCGCCACAGGTGATCACAACATCCACGCCGGGGTCTGCGATCCAACGGCTCAGTTCAGCTCGGATGATGTAGCGGTCATCCGGACAGACACGGCGTTCGGTGAGGAGATGATCGGCCGATTCCAACTGTTGTTGGAGCCGATCGCCACTGGGATCATCCGCGAGGGTTCTGCTATCGGAGATGGTTAAAAGTGCGATGGCCAAACTCACGCGCTGGCAGCAAGTGATCTGGACGCTAGAACCGCATCAGTCGGTTTTGGCCTCTGTGCTTCGGGTGCTGTTGTTCGCGTCATTGCGAGATCGTGCTGGCTGGGAGGAGCGAAGCATCCCGGTCTCAGAAGCGGGACTCACAGCAGCCCAGGTGTGGGATCAGTTGGAGCTCGGTTCTCTGGAGTCTGTCTGTGTGGCTGTTAACCAGGAGTTGGTTCGATCCGATCAGCCGCTGCGAGCTGGTGACGAATTGGCCTTTCTTCCCCCCTTTACCGGTGGTTGAAATCGGACAGGACGATTCGATTCGGGTGCAAATTCGGCCTGATCCCTTTTCCGCTTTTGAGGCGTTGGACTGTTGGGCTGGAGCTGCGGCTGCAAGTGCAGTTTTTCTTGGGCGCGTGCGTCCGCAGACGCTTGATGGTGAGCCTCTACAGGCGTTGGAGTTGCAGCATTACCCGGGTTTTTGTGAGCGTCAGCTTTGGCAGTTGGCCCGAGAACAGCTGCAGCACCACGGAGCGACGCGCGTGTTGGTCCTCCATCGCGTTGGAACGTTGCTCCCCGGTGAGCTCATTGTTTTGGTGGCCGTTGAGGCAGACCGCCGTGGCTGCGCTCAGCGTTGTTGTAGTGACCTTTTAGAAGCGTTGAAGCATCAGGCACCCTTTTGGAAGAGGGAGTGGTTTTCAGACCAGGGCACTTGGTTGAGTGGGAATACACCCCTTTAAAACGTCCCTTTAAAACGTCGCTTTTGGATGCTTTAGGACGTAGCCCAGGGCGTGGAGACGAGTATTGCGAACGCGACGACCACTGCTTGCGGTTTTGGGATCATCACCCCATTGAATCGGCTCGAGTCCTTCGCTTGAGAGGGTTCTGTCGATTAGTTCCGCGATGCGGATCGGTTGATCGTTGACGACATTGATGACACCACTCCATTTTTCCGTCATTGCAGCCTTAATGGCACCTGCTACGTCATCAACGTGGACCCAATTGGTGAATTGTTGCCCACGTCCAGGTCGTGTCTGACCGGCGAGGTTTTGAAAGCGGTCTTTGAATTCACGGCCTGGTCCATGGAGAGCGCCAAGGCGAAGAATGCAGACTCGACGTGTTGGTTGATCGATCGTTTGCAGGAGAGCTTCACTGTCCACCAAGACAGCGCCATGACCATTGCTGGGATTGGTGGGGGTTGATTCACTAACCCACTCTCCTTGTGCATCGCCATAGACCGAACAGCTACTCGTGTAGATGATCTGACGTAGTTGTGGGAGTTGTGGAAGCAAGCTTGTTAAGCAGTGGAAGCTGTCGATAAAGGTGTTTCGGTAGCCATCTTCATCCACTTGACGATCGCCCTTAGGTCCAAGGCAAAACAACGCGACTTCTGCGTCGCATAAGGCTTGCTTGAGGGAGATGGCATCGCTGGCATCGCAAATCCTCACGTGATCGGCAAGGGGCTCTAATTCAGCGAATCTCTCCTCTCGGGTTGTGGTGAGAGTGAGAGTGAGAGTGAGATGTGATCGCTCCCCTTGAAGTTGACGCGCCAAGGCGAGACCGACAAAGCCGCAACCGACGATGGTGAGATGCATGCCTGCACCGTTGTTGCCAGAGTCGCTAGGTGTTGCAACAGGATTTAGGTCATTGAAGACTTCAGAACACGGTTCGTCGGATCAATTGAGCCCACAGCTCGTCCCCTGCTTTGAGGTCGTCTGCATCAGCTGGGAGTTCGAGGAGTAGATCCGCTCCTTCGAGGGATCCGATTCGTGAGGAGGCTTGTGATCCATTCAGGCGTGCCAGCAACTGTCCTGAAGAGCCGACGTCTAACCGAGCCCGTGCCAACTCGGGACGTCCGGGGCGACGTTGGAGCTGATCCGTGAGTTCGACGCGTACGCGTGGGAAAAGTTCGGGTGTGGTTTGGCCTTCGATGGCTTGCAGTGCGGGCCAGAGCAGTTGCAAGGCGGTAACGGCTGCGGCGACTGGATTTCCTGGGAGGCCGAAGAACGGGACGCCGTCCCCGAGGGTGCCGAACGCGAAGGGACGACCTGGCTTCAAGAAGAGCTTCCAGAATTCGACGGCACCAAGTTCAGCCACCAGCGGTCGAATCCAGTCGCTGTCTCCTGCTGAGACGCCACCTGTGCTGACGACGACATCGCATTGCTTGCTTAAATCCTGTAGCGTTTGGCGGAGTGCTTGCGGTTCATCAGCGACAACGCAATGGTGCTCGACTTTTTGGCCAAGGGTTTGAATCAGTGCGATGAGCAGTGTTCCATTGCTTTCCCAAATGGTGCCTGGTGGTTTTGTGGTTCCAGCTGGCACTAGTTCGTCGCCACTAATGATCAGGCAGATCCGGGGTTGTTGATACACCAAGAGTTGGGCAATGCCGCAGCTGGCTAGACGCCCGAGGAGTGCTGGGGTAAGGCGTTGCCCTGGATCCAAAAGGCAATCTTCGGCTTTGCACTCCTCATCGGCTGCGCGGATCCAAGGGTTATCGGATGCGTTGCCTTCGAGGCTGAGTTCCGTGTCTTGGGTGCACACAAGCTCTTGCGGCAGCACCCATCCCGCTCCAGGAGGTAAGGGGGCTCCTGTGAGAATTCGGATCGCTTCTCCTGGGCTTAAAGACCCTTGGAAGGGAGCACCTGGCGCGGATCGCCCTTGAAGCGTCCATTGGTCACCTTGTTGCGGTTGTGTCTGCTGTCCAAGGGCGTAGCCATCCATCACTGATGCTCTGAATCCAGGTATGGCCTCCGGTGCAACAACAGGTTCGGCGTTGATGCGACCCAAGGCTTGGTTCAGTGCAACGGTTTCAGTTTTTTGGGTTGGCCTTAGGGCTGCGAGGATTTTATTTCGGGCCTCCAAGAGAGGCAGCCCCTCGATGCCGTAGGGCTCAGCGCTTCCAGACACCGTTGCGCCCCCCTGACTTGTGGATGAGTTGAATCGAACCAATCGTCATGGCTGGATCGATCGCTTTAAGCATGTCGTAGAGGGTGAGTAGTCCGACGGACACTCCAACCATGGCTTCCATTTCTACGCCGGTTGGCCCAGTGGTCCGACATCGGCAATTCAGCCTTAGTCCAGGTAGGTGTTCGTCGGGTTGGATGTCGACGTCCATTCCGCTCAAGGAAATCGGATGGCACAAGGGAATCAGCTCCCAGGTGCGTTTGGCGGCTTGGATTGCTGCAATTCGAGCCACAGCCAACACATCACCTTTTGGCGTTTCTCCGCGCAGAATTAAGTCCAAGGTTTCCCGATCCATCTGGATGCTGCCTTGGGCATGTGCTTCCCGAAAGGTGGAGGGTCGATCTCCAACATCCACCATGTGCACGTCGCCTTTGCTGTTGAGGTGGCTCAGATTGCGGTCGCTTTGCATTAGATCAAGGTCACGGCACCTGTTTGGAGATCGAAGTAGCTCACGACCAGCTTCAAGCTGCCTTTGGCTTCCGCTTCACGAAGCAAAGGGCTGTTGTCTCTCAAGGTTGTGGCTGTTCCCAGCGCATTGCTGCGCACGGCTGCTGTCAGGTCAGGGCTATCTGCGATTTGAGAGCGGATTGGGGTGATCAGCCGCTCCAAAGAGGGAGTTAACGCACTATTTCCCATGGCCGTTGATATGGCGCCACATCCGCTGTGGCCCATCACCATCACCAGGGGTGTTTGCAGAATGCTCACGCTGTATTCGATCGAAGCGATTGCGGCATCAAAAGCAGTGTTGCCCGCGCTTCGAATTACAAAAAGTTCTCCAGGTGTGGTGTCGAAGATCCAGCTAGGAGAAACGCGTGAGTCTGCACAAGTGAGCAGGGTGGCCCAGGGATGTTGCTCGTTGATCAGCGTTTGTGGAGCGTTGAAGCAGCGGTTGTTTTGGAGTTCGCTTCCGAGATTGGTGGAGGGGTTGCGACCTGCCTCTTGCCAAGCATTCGAGAAGCGGTGGTTGCCCTCCATCAAATTCTTTAAGGGATCTCTCGGTTGGCAGGATCCCTCGGTTGAAGCCGCTGCAGATTGCCCGCCTATGAAGGCTGTGATGGCTAAACCTGCAGAGGTTTCGAGCAGTTTTCGGCGATGCAAGAGCATCCCAACAGACTATTCAATCCAGTCTGTTTTTAAAAAGTTATTTAGCGTTCGCCAAAGGTGGACCAAAGCGTTGCTTCGGAGCCCACGACAGGTTCGATATTGATGGCAGGGGCCGGAGATGCCACAACGTTGGTTCCAGCGACGCTGGGTGCAACGACGGCATCGCGTTCGCCCAATGCGGCCCAAAGCGTTGCGGGGCTGGCAATCACAGGGTCAACATCAGCTTGGCCATTGTTTAGTTGGCGAGATTGGGTGTGCACAAGTTGCACAGCCAGGGAGCCGACGATGAAGGCCCCAAGGAATCCAGCTGCGATGGAGACCGCACTGCGGCTGGAGGAAGAGATGCTGCTTGTCACGCCTGAACTCTGTTGTCAGAGCTTCAGTATGCGAATGAAGGGTATGAATGGCTACGGTTTGGGAAAAAACTGGTATCAGAATTAACGGTTTTTAAAATATTCCACTCGTTCGAATATTGAGTTGAGCGTGTTTCTGCCATGACCCAGCCGTGGGACATGCCGAGGAACATTCCTAAACAAATCGCGAGACGCACAATGCAATTTATGTAACAAGGTGAACATCGCTGATGCAAGCCAAAGCTGTTGTCACCATGCACACCATTGGTGAAATTAATCGCTTCATGGCTGATGCTGGTGTGATGAAACGTTCGCTTATCTCTGCCAATCACTGCTTCGCTTTCGAGCGGGATTTTGTGGGAACTTGGCGTTGTATTCCACTTTGTGTTCGGCGCAAATTGGATTTAATGGGGCTGAAGCTGAAGTTGAGTCATTGGTTGGAGCTGTCGCAGACCCAGCGCCAAGAATTGGTGGATTGGTCGGATGCTCCAGATGCCCTTGAACAGTGTCGGGAGACGTTGCGCTCTCTGACTCGATCGATGGCTGATGGCATGGCGAAGGATCTTGCTCCAGCCGTGGATACGCCATGGCAGCAAGTTCATGCCATGCCGGTTGAGGTGGCTGATGCTGCGACAGCGCGCGGGGTGCAGCTGACTGCAGCGCAGTGGGCAGATTTGTCTGAGCTGGACCGCTTTTGTCTTTGCAAGTTGGTCCGCCCGGGGCATGACCACCACAACCTCGCAGCAGCATTCAGCGAAGTGTTGGGGTAAGTAGGCGGCGCAGTGTATCCAGTCGCCCTTTCTCCTGTTCGATGGGCTTCACCACCGACACCGCTGGTGCCACGATCACAGCACAGGCTTTGAGTTCCGGCTGCTTGGAAATGGGACAGGCTTGATCGTGCATCAAGGTATTGGCTTCGCAGGCGATGTCTTGGGTGAAGCCCCAGTGCATCGGCAAGAACACGGAACCGCGTCGGATCTTGTCGGTAACCTTGACTGTTGCGGTGATGTGTCCACGGCGAGAGCTGATCGCTGCCAATTCACCGTTTACAACGTTGAGTTCTTGGGCATCGCCGGGGTGAATCTCTAGAAGGGGTTCGGGATGCATGCTTCGTAGACGCTCCACTTTTCCAGTGCGGGTCATCGTGTGCCATTGCCCGAGGTAGCGCCCCACCGTTAGCACGAGTGGATAGGTTTCGCATGGGGGTTCAGCGAGACCCAGCGGTTGGTCGATCGAGAAGCGTGCGCGCCCGGATGGCGTTGCAAACCGACGGTCGGTGTAGAGCCGTTTGGATCCGTGGGGGGTGGTGCTTTCGCTTGGACATGGCCATTGTTGAGGCCCTTCCTCTGCAAGTAAGGCATGGCTGAGGCCAGACATATCGCAGAGTCGGCCTCGGGTGAGCTCAGCAAATTCGGCATAGACGTCAGCGGCTGAGTTGAAGCGGAACTGCTTCTCGAAGCCGAGTCGATGTCCCACCTCTGCAAACACTTCCCAGTCCGGGCGGCTTTCGCCAAATCGGCGGCGGTAAGCGGGGCAATAGGTGACTCTGCGCTCCGAGTTGGTCATGGCTCCTTCCTTCTCACTCCATTGGGCGGCAGGTAGGAGTAAGTGGGCGTAATGGGAGGTTTCGGAATCGGCGTAGGCCTCACTCACCACGACCAAAGGACACTTGCTCATGGCAGCTTTCACCCTGTCCAGATCAGGCATGCTGACGAGGGGATTGGTTGCGGCCACCCACCAGAGGTCGATCTCGCCCCTCTCCATCGCTTCGATCTGTTGCCAAGCGGCAAGACCGGGTGTGGCCGCGATGCTGCCGGCTGGAAACTTCCAAGCTTGCTCAACGTCCTGCCGATGTTGATCGTTAGCGACCAACCGATACCCCGGAAGTAGGTGGGATAGACCACCTGCTTCACGGCCGCCCATGGCGTTGGGTTGCCCCGTCAAAGAGAAGGGGCCAGCTCCCTCTTTGCCGATTTGTCCGGTGAGTAAATGCAGGTTGATCAGGCCGCACACCACAGCGGTGCCTTCTTGCCGCTGGTTCACCCCCATCGACCAAAGGCTGAGGACGTTTTCACGGCGGTGGAATAATTGCGCCACTTCCCGTAATCGCTTTTCGGGGAGGTTGCAGAAGCGGGCTACGCGCCTTGGTGTCCAGCGGGCTACGACGTCGAAAAAGGCTTCGTAGTTTTCGGTGTGCTCATCAATGAATGCTGGGTCTTGGCCGTTTTCTCGAAGAACCAGGTGAGCGATGCCGTGAAGCAAGGCAAGGTCACTTCCTGGTGCAATTGGTAGGTGGATGTCTGCTGCTTTAGCGGTATCGGTTCGGCGGGGATCGACGACGACGATCGTGACGCTTCCGGGATTGCGTTTTTTTCGTTTGAGTAGACGCTGGAACAACACTGGATGGCATTCGGCCGTGTTGGTGCCAATCAGGAATGCCACGCTGCAGTGATCGAGGTCGTCGTAGCAGCAGGGAGGGCCGTCAGATCCGAGGCTTCGGGTGTATCCAGCCACGGCTGAACTCATGCACAGCCTTGAGTTGGCATCAAAGTTGTTGGTGCCAAGGGCACCCTTCATCAGCTTTTGGGCGACGTAGTAGTCCTCTGTGTGGAACTGACCAGAGCCATACATCGCAATGCTATTGGCGTTGCCTCGACGTTCCAAACTGCTGGCCATTTGCTTGGTGATTCGCTCAAGAGCGTCATCCCAACTAATCGCTTCAAAATTGTCGTTGAAACTGCTGCGAAATAGTGGTTGGCGGAGCCGACCACTGGCAAGGGTCTCGCCGACGGTGGCACCTTTGATGCACACCTGACCGAGGCTGGAAGGATGTTGCCGGTCTCCACGGGCAGTCCACATTGGGTTGCCTTCCGCATCCCGACGAACGGCTCGACCTTTCTCAGCAGGGGGCAAGAGTTCCAGGCCGCAGCCCACTCCGCAGTAGGGGCATTGGCTGCGCACGCTGCGGGGGCTTTGGGTCATACAAATAGAAGAAGAACAAAAACCCGGGGTCGAGGCCCCGGGTACAGCTGCAATGTCAGAGCACTGCGGAATGGAACTGATTAGGCCACTTCGCCTTCATGCAACTCATCGAAGGAACCTTTGGGTTCCTTGAGGAAGAAGAAGCAGAAGAAGGCGACGATCAGACCAGCGACACCCAGGATCTGGAAGAAGGCGCTGTTGGAAGCAGCGATCACCTCGGGCGTTGGTTCTCCGCCACCGCCCATCCACATCGGCAGAAGGCTGAAAATCGTGAGGTAAGTCACGGCACCAACGTTGCCGTAGGCACCGACGAGTCCGGCCACCTGTCCGGTGACGCGACGTTTGACAAGGGGGACCAGAGCAAATGTTGCCCCCTCGCCGGATTGCACGAAGAAGGACGCGAGCATGGTGATCGCCACGGCTATGACGATTCCAGTCGTCCCGGTGAAGGTTCCGGGTTTGATCATGCTCATCACCAAGTAGCCAACTCCCAATCCAGCGGTGAGGAAGCCCATCGTGTTTTTCCGGCTACCAACTTTGTCGGAGATCAGGCCTCCAGCAGGACGGGCCACCAGGTTCACAAAGGCGAAGCAAGACGCCAGGATGCCTGCTGTGGCTTTCGGCAGATCGAATGTCGTTTCAAAGAAGGTCGGCAGCATGGACACCACCGCCAGCTCGGAGCCGAAGTTCACGATGTAAGTGAGCTCCAGAATGGCAACCTGGCGGAATTCATAACGGTCTTCTTTGGGATAAACCTTGGTGCCAAGAATCAGTTCTCGATTGGTTCGAATAATTCCCCAGGTTTGGAAAGCAAACCAAACAGCCACGGCGCCAATGGCCAGTGGGTAGGTGCCCGCATTCAGGAAACCAACTTTTTGCAGGCGCCAGCAGAGCACGCAAAGAATGGCTGCGAAGGGAACATTCATTCCCAGCAATCCCCAGAAATCACGCATCGAGGTGACTTCTAAACCTGCGGTTTTCGAAGGGCGTTGGTAAGTCTTGCCCGGAGGTGTATCGGTGACGTTGAAGAAGTAGAAAATGCCGTACGCGGCAGAAATGATGCCGGTGAGGGCAATGGCTCCACGCCAGTTCAAAACAGCACCAGTGGGTAGTTCAAATCCACCGGAGAACGACAGGAAGCCGGCGAGGGCCACCATGGTGAGAGCGGAAAAGGCCGAGCCAAAGTTGCCCCAGCCGCCGTAGATGCCCTCGGCTAAGCCGATCTCTTTGGGCGGGAACCATTCAGCCACCATGCGGATTCCAATCACGAAACCGGCGCCAACGATGGAGAGCAGCAGACGAGCCACCACCAATTGGTTGAAATCCTGTGCCGATGCAAACAGCAGGCAAGGAATAGCCGAAAAGACCAGGATTCCTGAGTAGGTGAGCCGAGGCCCATATTTATCCAGCAGCATGCCGATGAGCACGCGAGCCGGGATGGTGAGGGCCACGTTGCAAATGGCCACGGTGCGGATCTGACCCAGCGTGAGTCCGAGATCCGCTTTAACGGTGGTAGCTAGAGGGGCCAGGTTGAACCAGACCACGAAGGTCAGGAAAAAGGCGAACCAGGTGAGGTGGAGGGTTCGATACCTTCCCTGGAACGACCAAAGGTCGCGAAGCATTGCTTGAGTTGTGTTATGCCACGGGCTTCAGAAAAAAGGTGCCCGAGGGTGACGAAACGGTCTAAAAAACATCCGCTTATGGGTCTAGTAAACCAATTATGGATGACATTTTTGGTTTAAATGGCTACCTATAATTCTATTTTTGTATCTTGCATTACATCTATTTTGCTAATGAGATTGATCAGTCATCCTGCTTGGCTTTGATTTAGTAGTTGTTGCGACAGTTTTGGGTGCTGTCTTAGTCGGAGATTTGTTTTAGAAGGATGAATTGTTTGGTTAAGTCGCTTCGTGTTTGCCTTCTGAGTGGTGGTGAGAGTCGTCGGATGGGGCTGGACAAAGCATTGCTGCCGCATCAGAAGGGTGGTGTTTGGCTCACGGCAATGATTGAACAGTTGATGCCATTGGGTCTGCCGATTGTTGTGGTCAGCCGCCATCAGGTTCACGCGGATGTCTTGGCGCATCAATCTGATCTGAAATTTGTGTTGGAGCCACCTCCCTGGAATGGACCATTGCAGGCTCTCAACTTTGTTTTGTCATCCGGATCAGATGGTGCTTGGCTTGTGCTTCCCGTGGATATGCCTCGGCTCACGACCGTTGTCTTTCAACAATTGATTGACGCTTGGCGACGGCACCCCAACAAGGTGGCTGTGGCCCATGACGGTGAGCGCCTTCAGCCGCTTTTGGCCATCATTCCTTCGGGATCTCCCTTCCGAACATCTTTGTCAGAGCAGCTTTCTCTTGGTTGTTATCGCTGGTTGGACTGGTTGGACCGGGTGCCCTACGAGTCAGTGGTGCTGCCTTCAGGTTGTTTGCTGAATGCCAATCAGCCGAAGGATCTGTCGGCGTTGTCGGAATGACTGATACGACATCGAATGTTGATTGGTATGGAAGGCCACTGGGTGTGTTGCGTTTGTCGCTGACGGCCCGCTGCAATTTGGCTTGCCCCTATTGCTGCCCTGATTCTCGTGATCCAGAGGGAATGCTGGATTTGCAGGACCAGTTGCGTTTAATTCGTGTTGCTTGTTCCTTGGGAGTTCATACCGTCAGGCTGACCGGCGGAGAGCCATTGCTCAGTGATCGCCTTGAGCCGTTGCTGGCTTCGATTGCCTTGGATCGACCTGCTGGCTTGGAGGAATTAGCTCTGACAACGAATGGTGTTCTGCTTTCGCCTGAGCGAGCTTTGCGGCTCAAGCGTGCTGGTTTGGACCGTATAACGATCAGCCTGGATGGTGCGGATGCAGCCAGTGTTGCTCGCATGGCTGGTTTGCAAGGTGGGACTCAAGCTGGCCAATCCTTGTTGGATCAGGTGTTGGTGGGTCTAGAGGCGGCTCGATCGGCTGGCTTCAATTCGTCTCACGGTGCTTTGAAGCTCAATGCGGTGATTCAGAAAGGCCGGAATGATGATCAGTTGATTCCGTTGGCCCGGCTGGCCCGTGATCGCGGGTTGGAGTTGCGTCTGATCGAATACATGGATGTGGGAAGCCGTAACGGTTGGTCGCTTGCTCAGGTGATGCCTGCCATGGAGATGGTGCAGTGCGTGTCATCGCACTGGCCTCTAGACCCCGTTGGCCGTTCATCAAACTCCACGACATCGCGGTGGCGGTATCGCGATGGTGCTGGCCATATCGGTGTGATTAGTTCAATTAGCGCGCCGTTTTGTGGAGATTGCAATCGGATAAGGGTTACTGCAGATGGTCAAGTCTTTACTTGTTTATTTGCATCGCAGGGCGTAGATCTTCGGCCTTATTTAAGAGCTAGCGAACCAGAGGTTCAGCTCCGTGAATGCCTGGCTGGTTTGTGGACGCGCCGATCTGATCGCTTTAGTGAAGAGCGGCGTCTGCGGAGTGGTCAAGAAAAACCCCATGCCGAGATGGCTTATCTGGGGGGATAGGGCTATCTGGTGCTGTTTATTGGATATTTATGAAATCGTTTCTAGTTCTTAGAGCCTTTCATGTGGTTGCCCTAAAGAGCGTGAAAGTGCTTTCTGCAGTCATCAAGAGTGATCACACACTCAACACCTTGGTCTCGATTCACCACGCGATAGGTCTGGCCGGTGGCCATGCATTTCGTTCGGGCATCCACGAAAGCTTTAAATTCCGTTTTGCGTTGGATTTCAGGCTGCCAGTGAGTGCCTGATTTTCTCTCGATTGTGAACATGGCGGGACCTAACCCATGCACCATGGCTCTGATGGCGACCAGTTGTTCAGAAACTTCGGAAAAAACTCGGGATCACTCCTGTAAGTACGTGGAGGATGCGAGTTTGCCCATCTCTGAGCGCTTGCTAGGGAGTCGCTTCTGCCTGCTCAGGCTCACAAGAACCTTGGCAGGCAGAAGGGTGATGCTCAGCTGCAGCGCAAGTACTGCAGGCCGCGGTAAGTCAGCACAACTGAGTGCTCACTCTTTACTTGTTGTTGGAGCGTTTTGTAGATGTTGCGTCGATAGGTGAGCTGAACGCTTGAGGGCTGTCCAGTCATGTGAGGCTGTTGGTACTGATGGCCTCTGTACAGAAGGGAAGTCATGGTGATTGTTCAAGCAAGCTCCCAGGTCCCCGTTCCATGGCCTGAGGTGTGATGCGCTTCGCGCCGAGGCGAAGTGAACGTTCTGTAGCTGTTGCTACAGCAAAATCTTCTCTAAATATCATTAGAAGGGGAGTTCGACTTGATACATCTTTAGGATTTCTTATGAAACTGGCTTCTGCTTTCGTGCATGTTTAGCAGTTTTCGCCCGGTTCCTCTTGGCTGATCTTCCTGCCCGAAAAAGGATGGCTGTTGGGGTGTGAAAGTTGTTTTTGCTTTTGGCTTGGATTGAACGTTATTGCTTAAAGCGTGGCTGTTGTCACTAAAAATCCATCGGTTTCTCGGTAAAAATAATGGTTATCAATTTAAAAATCCCACTGCTGCATGTTTGAGTTAATTCCGTATGAACGATTTAGGGATACACCAGCCGTGCGCTTTTTTGATGTCACGATAGGTACATCAAATGCTCGCGATCTCGTCATCCACAGTGGGCCTGCAATCAGTCCTCCAAATGATCTGAAAACTGGAGACTGGCAATTTTATTTACATCCCCACCAGGAAGATAATCTGCTTGCTGCAAGTGGAGGGCGAACATTTTATCTCGTTAATCTTTCTTGGGATATGCCTTTTCATATTGTTCGTCTCGCGGCTGGAGGCGACATCCTCCGTATCCCTCCTGGAACGTTTCATCGATCCATCTCTGATCTAGATGGATCTGTCGTGCTCAATCAAGCGGTTCGTGACCAGGGAGCATCGTTGGCCCGTGAATTTCGTGTTTACAACAGTGGTCGTATCCCCGCTTTGAAGCTTGCGACGTCCCTGGGTGCTAGCCGACCCGTGCTGCATGGTGTTGAGCCCCTTCTTCAAGCTGCCTGAATCAGTGTCGTTTTTTTCTCAGGTTGATTGGTGCTGGAGTCAACGGTGGCTTGGATCGTCCAACTCAGTTGGCTTTGCGTTGATACCAGTCCGCTGAAGTTGCCAGTAATCGCTGCCGTGAGGTCTGGACTTGAGGAGCTTGCCAGCACGATGTAGCGATCGGTTGTTTCTCCTCCGGCGCTCGGATCAAATCCACGCCATCCGGCACCTGGTAAGTAAATCTCTGCCCACGCATGTAGCTCGTACGACTCGGGTGCTGGATTCGCTAGGTGATAGCCGCTTACAAATCGTGCCGGTAGCCCAATGCTTCTGCAGCATTCGACCATCAACATCGCGAGGTCGCGACAGGAACCAACCCGTTCCCGCAGTGTTCGTCCCGCCGGCCAGGCGGCACCTTGATGACGTTGGGTGTATTTGACCCTGTCTTGGATCATCTCGATGAGCTGCTGGAGAAATGACAGTGCTAGTTGGTTGGTGCCCATCAAGGCGTCTTGAGCCAAAGCAACAGCTGAGGGATCGTGTTGCCCGTTTGGCAGCCAGCCCTCCAGTGCACCTTGAAGATCTGGATTTAGACGACCCCGTGGGTAGGGGAGCAGTGGTTCGCGACCACCTAGACAATTCAGTAGGGGTGCTGCAGTTGTGGTTTCAACGCGACTGCAAGCTTCAAAGCGGAGTTCGTCGGTGGTGTTCAGAAAGCGCACGCGTTGAATGGCATCGCCACTGGCTGCAACGAGTTCATGGCTGTGGCAGGGCTTGGGCGAAATGTTGAGTTGGTAATTCAGCAGGCGCTGATGACCATGACCCCGAGGTCGCATGCAGAGCCTGTGCTCGCTCAAGCTGACCGGAGCGTCGTAGTGGTATGTGATGCAGTGGGTTAGCTCAGCGCGCATGACGGATCAGTGGGAATGGAGCCAAGGTCGGTGGTCACGAAATATCGAGCGTGAATGAGTTGATGGAGTTGATTGAGATCCCCTTGTAATTCGTCAATGGCTTCGTGCAGCCCCCGTTCAATCAGGGCATCAATCCGCACATAGCTCCACTTGGCGAGCAATTGCCCCCGCAGGCATTCGAGATCATCAGGAGGGCCCAGTTGTGGCTGTCGTTGGATGAGCTGCAATGTGTCGTTGATTTGTTGCAAACAGAAGCGCACTGACCTTGGAAAAATTGGATCCAGTAAAAGGAACCTGGCCACAGAGGATGGAGTGATCGCCTGTTGAACACTTTGCCGGTACATCTGGTAGGCCCCAGCTGTACGAAGTAGAGATATCCACTGAAGTTCATCAAGAACACCGCCAATTTCTTTTGGGGTTGGCAGAAGAAGAAAATACTTCACATCAAGGATTCTGGATGTTTTTTCGGCGCGTTCAATCCAACGGCCTAGTTGACTGAAGAGCCAGGCTTGATCGCGGCTCAGGGTGACATCCGTAATGCCATAAAACAGTTGGCAACCTCTTCGGATGCTGCGGAGTTGCTCTTGATCTGGTTCCTGCCAGATGGCTTCTCCATCTTGAACATTCCAGTAGAGGTCGTTCAATTGCTCCCACATTTCTGTGGTAATAACATCGCGGATTTGGCGGGCATTTTCCCTGGCAGTGGCAATGCAGCTGAGGATGCTGTTGGGGTTATCGCGGTCTAGCAATAAAAACCCCACGACATCTCGCGGAGATCGCAGTGGGTAGCCCTGATCGAAACTCTGCCTGTCTCCACTGGCATCAATGAGTGGGATCCATGGTTCTGCACTGCCGGGTGGGCAATCCAAAGCCATGGCTTCACTGACTTCCAGAAAGCGAGAGATATTTTCAGCGCGTTCTACATATCGATTAATCCAGTAGAGGGAGTCGGCAACCCGGCTCAGCACGGCATTGCCTCCTGAAGTGTTGGTTCAACGTCACCGTCGCTTACAACCTGGCTGTCACCGACAACCCAGGTGTCTTTACAGCCACCACCTTGGGATGAGTTCACCACCAAAGAGCCACGCTTTAAGGCGACGCGGGTCAGCCCACCTGGACTGACCCAGTTGGATTTTCCGCGTAAAATATAGGGCCGTAAATCCACATGACAGGGAAATAGTTCTCCCTGGCTCAGTGCAGGAATAGTGGAGAGTTGAAGTGTGGGCTGGGCTATGTAATTGCGTGGATTAGATCTAATTTTTGTGTCAAATTCTAAGATCTCGCTACGGCTTGATTGTGGGCCGATCAGCATCCCATAGCCTCCTGCTTCAGCTACAGACTTAACCACAAGCTTTTCAAGGTTTTCTAGAACGTACTGTTGATCATCTGGGCGGGAGCAGAGATAGGTGGGAACGTTTTCGATAATCGGTTCTTCATTGAGGTAATACCGAATTATTTTTGGTATGTAGGCGTAGATCAACTTGTCGTCGGCGATCCCGGTGCCGGGTGCATTGGCAATGGCGACCCTGCCACTCTGCAAAACATCGATCAATCCAGGTACGCCCAGCGCTGAATCGCGCCGGAACACCTTTGGATCGAGAAAATCGTCATCGATTCGTCGGTAGATCACATCTACCACTTCACGACCAGTCGTGCTGCGCATCCAAACGCGGCCTTCTTCGCAGATCAAGTCACGCCCTTCCACCAGAGCGATGCCCATCTGTTGTGCGAGATAACTATGTTCGAAGTAGGCACTGTTGAATACTCCTGGTGTGAGCAATACAACGCGTGGCTTATCTGCCCATGGAGCTAAGTCTTGCAGTGTCTGTAATAACCTGGAGGGATAGTCGTCGATGGGTTGAACGGTTCGTCCAGCAAACAGGCTGGGAAACAATCGCTTCATGACCTGTCGGTTCTCGAGGAAGTAGGCCACACCGGATGGACAGCGCAGGTTGTCTTCGAGTACGCGCCAAGTGCCTGCCTCATCGCGGATTAGATCCAGTCCTGAAATATGACACCAGCGCTTTAGGGGCAGCTTGATGTCTTGCATCTGTGGCCTCCAGCCTTGCGAACTTTCCACGTCTTCACGTGGAATCACGCCATCCTTGAGGATTTTCTGTGGTCCATAGATGTCTGCTAAGAACTGATCAATTGCTTCTAGGCGCTGCAGGAGACCACGTTCGAGGTTGGACCATTCATGTTGGTGAATGAGTCGTGGAAGGGGATCGAAGGGCAGGATCCTTTCGCCTCCATGCAGTCCAGCGTCGTTGAGTCGGAAGGTGGCCCCGAGTCGTCTTAAAAGGTTCCCGGCGGAAGCGTGATTGCGGTTGAGTTCTGTGAGCCCTATTTGTCCGAGTGAAGACAGCAGTCGCTCCAGGTCTGCTCTGGGCGCAGATTGTTCCCGACAAAAATATTCGTCGTAACCATGGGTTGGCCGATACTCAGTGAACATTGGCTAACCGTTGAACCCAGACATCAAAGATCTGCATGTCTGTTGGGTCACGTGTTGTTTGTTACCGATCGCTTGATCGGGTGGCGAACTGATTTGAGGGACGGTTTTTTTGGTTTCGGTTAATACCTTTGCTGGATCAATGCATCAGCGATCAAGCAGTGATGAGAACCATTTCTTGGTCCGAGAATCTTTTGCTGAACACTTGCTGATGTCATTTTGGATGATGTTTTTTGGTCGCGATTGATCTTTGCCTGCGGTGGTGGGTCGTCAGCATCGTCGTGCTCACAGCAGCAAATAACGCTGTGCAAGCGGGAGTACCTCAGCGGGTTCACAGGTGAGCAGTTCACCATCCGCGAATACTTCATAGGTTTGCGGATCAACGCTCACGTTGGGTAGCGCGGAATTCAGTTTGAGTGCACTTTTCCCCACGCTGCGGGTGTCGCTCACCGCACGACATGTGCGTTCGAGGCCGAGATGTTTTGGGATGTCGGCATCCATGGCCGCTGCACTTAAAAAAGTGAGGCAGCTGGGTGCCAAAGCTTTGCCGAAGGCTCCGAACATTGGGCGGCCGTGCACCGGTCCTGGCGTGGGGATCGATGCATTGGCATCTCCCATCTGAGCCCAGACAATCGAACCTCCCTTAATCACGAGTTCGGGTCGGATGCCAAAGAAGCCAGGCTTCCACAACACGAGGTCGGCAAGCTTGCCGGTTTCGATTGATCCCACTTCGCGACTGATGCCGTGGGCTAGAGCCGGGTTGATCGTCACCTTGGCGATGTAGCGCTTGATTCGGTGGTTGTCGTTGCGGCTGGAGTCTTCCGGTAGTGCTCCACGCTGCACTTTCATCTTGTGCGCGGTTTGAAAGGTGCGTGTGATCACCTCGCCGACACGACCCATCGCTTGGGAGTCGCTGGCGATGATCGAGAAGGCGCCAAGGTCGTGAAGGATGTCTTCAGCGGCGATCGTTTCGCGGCGAATCCTTGATTCCGCGAAGGCCACGTCTTCCGGGATTTTCGGATCGAGGTGATGGCACACCATCAACATGTCGAGATGCTCTTCGAGCGTGTTGCGGGTGTACGGACGTGTGGGGTTGGTGCTGCTGGGCAGCACGTTGGCCTCGCCGCAGATTTTCATGATGTCTGGAGCGTGCCCCCCGCCCGCACCCTCGGTATGGAACGTGTGGATGGTGCGCCCCTTGATCGCGGCGATGGTGTCTTCGACAAACCCCGCTTCATTCAGGGTGTCGGTATGGATGCAGACCTGCACATCCATTTGATCCGCCACCGACAAACAAGCGTCAATGGCAGCGGGTGTTGTTCCCCAGTCTTCGTGGAGTTTGAGCCCGCAAGCCCCAGCCCTCACTTGTTCTTCTAGGGCCTCGGGGGTGCTGGCATTGCCCTTGCCGAAGAAACCCAGATTCACCGGCAAACCTTCAGCGGCTTGAAGCATGCGGCCGATGTGGAATGCACCTGGGGTGCAGGTGGTGGCGTTGGTTCCAGTGGCGGGTCCGGTGCCACCGCCGAGCATCGTTGTGACCCCACTCGCCAAGGCTGTTTCGATCTGCTGTGGGCAGATGAAATGGATGTGGCTGTCGATGCCACCCGCCGTGAGGATCTGGCCTTCCCCAGCAATGGCCTCCGTTCCTGGTCCCACCACGATCGTCACCCCCGCTTGGGTGTCGGGGTTGCCGGCTTTTCCAATGGCAACGATGCGGCCGTCCCTCAGACCCACATCGGCTTTCACGATGCCCCACCAATCCAGGATGAGAGCGTTGGTGATCACGGTGTCGACGGCACCTTCAGAGCGTGGAGTTTGGGCTTGGCCCATGCCATCGCGGATTACTTTGCCGCCGCCGAATTTCACTTCATCGCCGTAAACGGTGTAATCCTTTTCGACTTCGAGAATTAACTCGGTGTCGGCCAGGCGGATGCGGTCACCGGTGGTGGGTCCGTAGGTTTCGGCGTAGGCCTGGCGGGAGATGCGGTAGGGCATAAATCAGGCGTCGATAAGACCGTTAATGCGGCCGTTGAAGCCGATCACCCTGCGGTGACCAGCGAAGGGAATGAGGTTCACGTCGCGATGGTCGCCGGGCTCAAAGCGGATTGCGGTACCGGCTGGGATGTCGAGTCGCTGTCCGCGGGCTGCATCGCGATCGAATTGCAGGGCAGCATTCGCTTCGGCGAAGTGAAAGTGTGAACCCACCTGAACGGGGCGGTCGCCACCGTTGGCCACACTGATGGTGGTGACGGGCCGGCCAGCGTTGAGTTCAAGTTCGCCGGGTTCCGGGATGAGTTCGCCGGGAATAAGGGGAGCCATGGTGAAATCTCAGCGGATTGGGTCGTGAAGGGTTACGAGCTTGGTGCCGTCAGGAAAAACCGCCTCGATCTGCACCTCCTCGACTAATTCCGGCACACCTTCCATCACTTGATCACGGCGAAGCCATGTGGTTCCTGCCTGCATGAGTTCAGCGACGGTTTGTCCATCCCGAGCGCCCTCGAGGACGAGAAAACTGAGCCACGCCATCGCTTCGGGGTGGTTCAGCTTGACCCCACGCTTGAGCCGCCGTTCCGCTAGTAACGCGGCGGTCACGATGAGGAGTTTGTCTTTTTCTTGGGGACTGAGATGCATGGGGGACGGCAGTCAGTTTCAGTGTGTCGCCGCATTCGACGACGCAATGTTCTCTATGAACACTTGTTGTCGTAAGGGCTGTTCCTGTAGGGGCCATACCCGGGGAATACGGGGCTCACTGAGCTGACGCTGGGCCCTTGTGCGGGCCCAGATTCGGCTGAACCAGAAGCGGGCATCTCGGCTGGATGGGCCGACATAACGGGCAATCAATCCCTGCTCTAATCCGCTGCATTGCATCTGCCCTTCCAATCCTGCGCGGTCGTTCCGGGCGTTAGAGAGCAAGGACTGGAGCGTTGGATTGGTTAGAGGAGCGGGAGCTGCCCAAATCAATGTTCCAAACACTGCATCCCCATTCAGTCCATGGCGGTGATGCAGTGCATCGCCGCTGAGTTCCAAGCGATCCACCTGCTCCCAGCGTGTCCCGTTCTCACCAATTCGACGCAGGCTCACGGCTGAACGCCAACAACCTTGTCCGAGGTCTTCCCCAGCCGCGGTGCGACCGAGTCGCACGATTTCAGCACTCAGAAATGACGCATCGTCGGCCAGTTGCACGTCGAGGTTTTGTTCCACGAGTGCATCGGCGTACACCACAAGCTCCTGGGGGAGCCATTCCAGATCGCTGTTGGAGCTCAGCCGGCAGCTCACCGATTGGTTGGCCCAGGTTCCCTTTGGATGCAGGCGACTTCGTCCAATGGAGCCGTACACCTTTTGAGCAGCAACGCTGGTGATGAGGGCTCGGCTGTTCCTTCCCAGCTCCAGGTCCACACTCAGTTGATCTCCACCTACGAGCCCACCGGCGCTGTGGAGAAGAGGGAGTTCGCATCGGCCGTCGTTGCCGCGTTCGGCACGCATCAACTTGAAGGGTGCGGTGCAGCCCCCTTGATGATGGGTGGTGTCGGCGTCGGCGCTGAACTGCAACCGGCAGGTGCCGTGCCAGGGGTTGAGTCGCTGCATCTCCCCACGCTCGACGCAGCCTGCTCGCCACTTTGTAGCTATTCATACCAAATTCAGTGAAGGCTCTTCGGCAGGGTGGTTTCAGCTTGTGGCGGTTCGGTGAGCGATGCGATAACCGTGCTGAACCAGCGTTTGCCAGTCGTCGATCGGCAGCAAGACCATGGCAAGCAGGTGGATTGGTTCCTGCCTTTGACGGCTGAAGAGAGAACGGTGCTGCGTGGTCGCCGCTCCACGGCGTGTGGGCGTGAGGTGTTGCTGCAACTGCCACGGCATGGGCCCCTCGAGCCTGGGGATCAGCTCTCAGATGCTGAGGTTTCGGTGCGGGTTGAAGTTGTGGCTGCTCTAGAAGATTTGCTCCTAGTCCAAGCGCCCACATCATTGGATTTGCTTGCGGCGGCCTATCACCTTGGTAATCGTCATGTGGCATTGGAGCTTCACGACCAGGAGCTGCTGCTTTTGGATGATTCGGTTTTGGCTTCGATGTTGAAGGGACGTGGTTTGGTGGTGACTCAATGCCGTCGACCGTTCCTTCCCGAGGGTGGCGCCTATGCCAGCCACTCCCATCGCCATTCTTCGCCATGACGTCTCTGGCGCTGTTGCAATTGGTCAGTCCAGCACTGCCAGTTGGTGCTTTTAGTTATTCCGAAGGGTTAGAGGTTCTCGTCCAAACCAATGGTTTGAACGATGAACAGGCCGTGCAGGATTGGTTGACGGCGGAGCTCACCCGCGGTGCTCTTCGCCTCGAAGTGGCGGCATTACCCAAGCTCCGCCAGCAGCTTGAGCTTTGGGTGCATCAGGGTGATGTTCAGGGGCGTGATGGAGTCGAAAACTTGGATTGTTGGCTCCTGGCCACTCGGGAGGCATCAGAGCTGCGGGCTCAACAGCGTCAAATGGGCCAGTCGCTGCTGCAGTTGCTCAACGACCTAGGCCATCCTTTGCCGGAGCCGGTGCGCTTGAGCTGGCCAGCGGCCTGGGCTTGGGCAGCTTCGGCGATGAAGATTCCTGTGCTCGACATGCTCGAGGGGTATCTCTACGGCTGGGTTGCCAATCAGCTCAGTGCTGCAGTGCGACTGGTGCCATTGGGCCCAACCCGAGCCCAGGTGCTGCAACAGCGACTCCTACCGTTGGTGCAGAAGCAGGCTCTGCAATTGCGGGATATGGATCCTCAGCAGATGTGGAGCGCTGGGGTTGGGGCTTCGCTCACCCAGCTGGCCCATGCTGAGCTGTATTCGCGTCTGTTTCGAAGCTGATGGCGAGCAAGTTGCGTTTGGGGGTTGCCGGACCGGTGGGTTCCGGCAAAACGGCTTTGGTGGAGGCCCTCTGTCGTGAGCTTTGCGAACGTCTGGAGTTGGCTGTTGTCACCAATGACATCTACACCCAGGAAGATGCCCAGTTCTTGACGAGGGCTGGGGTGCTGCCGCCAGAACGGATTCGCGGCGTGGAAACGGGTGGGTGTCCTCACACCGCGATCCGCGAGGACTGTTCGATCAACCGGGCAGCGGTGGGTGATTTGGAGGCACAGTTTCCAGGCCTTGATTTAGTTCTTGTCGAAAGCGGAGGAGACAACCTTGCGGCCAGTTTTAGTCCCGAGTTAGTCGACCTTTGTATCTATGTGATTGATGTTGCGGCCGGGGACAAGATTCCTCGCAAGGGAGGGCCTGGCATCACCCGTTCGGATCTTTTGGTGATTAACAAAATTGATTTAGCTCCTTTGGTGGGAGCTGATTTATCGGTGATGGAACACGACACCCAGCGCATGCGAGGTGATCGCCCTTGGTGTTTCACCAACCTCAAAAATGGTGTTGGCTTGGACGAAGTGGTGGCCTTTGTGTTGCAACAGTTACCGAATGGCTGATGTTTTTTGAGTGACCCACTTGTTTGGTTCGTTTTGATACGAAAGAGGGATGCTGTTGATCCGTACCTTCCTTTGATCGCCAACAGGCGAGTTTTCCGTGTTTTGGACTGAATGAGCAATTCTCTCTCTAAGCGTCTTTTCGCCGGCATGGCCGCCGCGTCACTAGGTCTGGCCGTAACTGCCTGCGGTGGTGACGACAAGACAGCATCGAATGTTGAGTACGACGACACCGTCACCGTCGGCATCCTGCATTCGCTGACCGGAACCATGGCGATTTCCGAGTCCACCTTGGTGGATACGGAAAAAATGGCAATCGACGAAATCAATGCCGCAGGCGGTGTTGAAGTCGATGGCAAAAAATACAAAATTGAATACATCGTCGAAGACGGTGCCTCCGATTGGCCCACCTTCGCTGAAAAATCCAAGAAGCTGATCGACCAGGATTCAGTTCCTGTTGTTTTCGGCGGTTGGACCTCAGCTAGCCGGAAGGCAATGCTTCCGGTTTATGAGTCGAAGGACGCTTTCCTCTACTACCCGATTCAGTACGAGGCTCAGGAGTGTTCCAACAACATCTTCTATACGGGTGCAACTCCGAACCAGCAGTCGGAGCCGGCAACCAAATTCATGTATGAGAAGTCGCCTGCCGCTGGCAAGCCCTTCTTCCTGGTTGGTTCCGACTACGTGTTCCCACGTACGTCGAACACGATTACCAAATCCCAAGTTGCACAACTTGGCGGCACCGTTGTTGGTGAGGACTACCTGCCCCTCGGCAACACAGAAGTTGCTCCAATCATCGCCAAAATCAAGAAGGCACTTCCTGATGGTGGCGTGATCATCAACACCCTGAATGGCGACCAAAACGTTGCTTTCTTCAAGCAGATTCAGGATGCCGGTATTACTCCGGCAAACGGTTTCTATGTGATGAATTACTCCATCGCTGAAGAAGAAATCAGCACGATTGGATCTGAGTTCCTGGAAGGCCATTACGGCGCTTGGAACTACATGATGTCGATCGACACACCCGCATCCAAGAAGTTCGCTGCAGACTTCAAGGCGAAGTATGGCGCTGATCGTCAGGTCGCAGATCCACAGGAATCTGCCTACAACATGGTTTACCTGTGGAAAGCAGCTGTCGAGAAGGCAAACTCCTTCGACGACAACAAGGTTCGTGAAGCTCTCGTGGGCATCACCTTTGATGCACCTCAGGGCCCTGTGGAAGTGATGCCTAACCATCACTTGTCACAAACCGTCCGTATCGGCCAAATCACCGCTGATGGTCAGTTCGACATTCTCGAATCCACCGACGGCCCGATCGCACCGCAGGCTTGGAATCAAATTCACCCCGATTCCAAAGGTTTCGCTTGTGATTGGACTGATGCGAATAAAGGTGGCAAGTACAAGCTCTGATGCCTGATTCTCAGACATTTTGATTTTCTTGTAATTCAAGGGAGGAGTTCGGTAACGGACTCCTCCCTTCTTGTCTTTTTGTTCTTGATTTCAGCTCGTGCAACTGCTGCTAGAAAGCCTATTTAATGGCGTCGCCATCGGCTCTGTGCTGATGATGGCTGCTCTTGGATTAGCCATCGTTTTTGGTTTGATGGGAGTGATTAATCTTGCCCATGGCGAGTTAATTATGCTCGGTGCATACACCACTTATGTGGTGCAAATGGTGTTTAAGCTTCCCGCTTTTCAGCCGATTTATAGCCTTTATGTATTAGTTGCAATCCCTTTGGCGTTTGTCGTCAGTGGAGTTGTTGGCATCCTGCTTGAACGCACAGTGATTCGACGTCTTTACGGGAGTCCGTTGGAGACGTTGTTAGCAACTTGGGGTGTGAGTTTGATACTGCAGCAGTTTGTGCGCAGTGTTCCCCTTGCGCATGCAGCCGGACTGATTTTGGCGTTGGTGCTCGGATTTGGTTTGCCATTGGTGTTGCCGCAGCGCCTTTTCGAAGGACCTCGGGCACGGATTAACCGCGCCATCACTTGGGCGGTGTCGGCTTTTGGAGGTGTACTACTGGCAGGCGGGCTTGCATCCCAGATCAGCCGCATTGCCCGCGCCACGTCTCGCAACGTGGACGTGACAGCTCCGAAGTGGATGCGTGGTGGGATCGAGTGGATGGACATCACATTTCCTGTGCCACGCCTCGTGATCATCGTGATGACGATTTTGGCGGTGCTCGGAGTGACCTGGTTCCTCAACCGAAGCGTCTGGGGGATGCGCATTCGCGCTGTTACTCAGAACCGTTCGATGAGTGATTGCCTCGGGATTCCAACCGACACTGTTGATGTGCTCACCTTTGGCATTGGCTCTGGCTTGGCGGGTGTTGCGGGTGTTGCGGTGTCGCTTTTGGGGTCTGTGGGTCCCAACGTCGGTGGCTCTTACATCGTTGGGTGCTTCATGGTTGTTGTGCTCGGCGGTGTTGGAAATCTGCTCGGCACCGTTCTGGCATCCTTCGCGATTGGCTTGATGACGGATCTCATTGGAGCCGGACGATTGCTCACGATCTGGCCAGAGATGCCGGCACCTCTCGCTGGGGCGGTCAACTTTTTTGCCACAACGAGCATGGCTCAGGTTTTGGTGTTCGCCTTGATTGTGGTGTTCTTGCAGTTCCGTCCAGCGGGTCTCTTCCCGCAGAAGGGACGCATGGTGGAGGCATAAACCAATGATGAAAGCGTTTCAACAACGCCGTTGGGCCCTGGTGATTCTCTGGGTGCTGATCATTGCGGCAATCGTGGCAGCTCCATCGGTGTTGCCTGTGTTCCGACTTAATCTTTTGGGCCGTTTCCTGGCGTTGGCCATTGTTGCTCTGGGCATCGATTTGATCTGGGGTTTCACAGGCCTGCTCAGCCTTGGCCAGGGCATTTTCTTCGCACTCGGTGGATATGCCGCCGCGATGTATTTGCAATTGAATAGCTCGGAAGATCTACTCAACGGCATACCTGAATTTTTCACCCTTTATGGGGTGGATCGTTTACCGGCCTTTTGGCAACCGTTTCATTCGCCGTTGTTCACCCTGGTGGCAATTTGGCTGATCCCGGGGGTGTTGGCTGCTCTGCTTGGCAACCTTGTTTTTCGAAATCGCGTTAAGGGTGTTTATTTCTCAATCCTTACGCAAGCTGCGTTGTTGGTGTTTTTTAACTTCTTCAACGGTCAGCAGAAATTGATCAATGGAACCAATGGTCTCAAAACCGACGTAACTCAGTTGTTCGGTCAGATGGTGGGCTCGCCGGAGATGCAGCGGGGCTTTTTCTGGGTCACTGCTGTGGTGGTGATTTTCACTTGGCTATTCGTGCGCTGGGTGGTGCGTGGTCGCTTTGGTGATGTGTTGATTGCCATTCGAGACGATGAACCGCGCCTTCGTTTCGCGGGGTACAACCCCACCTTGTTCAAAACATTGGTGTTTGCGATTGCTGGAGGTTTGGCTGGCATCGGTGGCGCGTTGTACACCGTTCAATCCGGAATTGTGTCCCCCCAATTCATGACGGTGCCGTTCTCAATTGAAATGGTGATTTGGGTAGCTGTTGGTGGTCGCGGCACCCTCGTGGGAGCGATTCTTGGGGCGGTTTTTATCAATTACGCCAAGAGCCTGGTGAGCGAAGCCATGCCCCAGAGCTGGCTGTTTATCCAGGGTGGGTTGTTCATTCTTGTGGTGACAGCCCTGCCGGAGGGTGTGATCGGCTGGTTCCAAGGGGATGGCCCCCGCAACTTGCTGAACCGCCTGGGAATGTCCCGTCGCAGTGGAACCTATCCCCGTCTTGAACTCGATGGACAAGAGGAGATTCAGCCATGACCTCAGGACTTCTTGAACTCTGTGGAATCACCGTCAGCTTTGATGGTTTTCTCGCATTGCGTGATCTCAACCTCAATCTTCAGCCCGGTGAACTCAGAGCTGTGATTGGACCCAATGGCGCGGGTAAAACCACGTTTTTGGATGTGATTACTGGAAAAGTCGCCCCCAGCGAGGGTGATGTGTTGTTTAAGGGGCGTTCGTTGCTGGGGCGCCCAGAACACCGCATTGCTCGTTTGGGGATTGGTCGCAAGTTTCAGAGTCCACGGGTGTTTGAACAGCTCACGGTTCGGGAAAACCTGGCGCTGGCCGTGAGTCGTCCGAAACAGCCTTGGACGCTTTTGATTGGTGGCCTTCGGAGTAGTCAGCGAGACCGTGTTCAACATTTAATGAGCATCGTTAATTTGCAGAAACGGGCCGACTGGCTTGCTGGGGCTTTGTCCCATGGTCAAAAGCAGTGGTTGGAAATTGCCATGCTTGTGGGACAAGATCCGGACTTGTTGTTGGTTGATGAACCCGTCGCTGGTCTCACCGATGAAGAGACTGATCTCACAGCCGATCTCCTTAAATCACTGGCAGGTGATCACACCGTTCTGGTGATTGAGCACGATATGGAGTTCATTCGTCGTCTCGATAGTCCTGTCACGGTCTTGCACCAAGGCCATGTTCTTTGTGAGGGAACCATGGATCAGGTTCAGGTGGATCCACGGGTGATTGAGGTGTATCTGGGAACTACAGAGGACGACAGCAAATGACGATGCTTCTTGAGATTCGCGGACTCAACACGTACTACGGCGAAAGTCATATCCTTCGGGATGTTGATCTCACCGTGAAGAAAGGTGAGATGGTTTGCCTGATCGGTCGCAATGGCGTGGGCAAGACCACGCTGTTGAAAACAGTGATCGGATTACTCAAGCCACGGGGGGGCGAGCTGGTGCTGAATGGAGAGGGATTGGAGCGTCAGCCTCCCTATCGGCGGGCTCGAGCTGGTGTTGGTTATGTCCCGCAGGGTCGTGAAATTATTCCGCAACTCACTGTTGAGGAAAACTTGATGCTGGGGATGGAGGCCTTGCCGGGTGGTTTGGCACGTCACTGCAGGATTGATCCTTTTGTGTATGAACTGTTCCCTGTCCTTTCAGACTTCTTGCCGCGCAAAGGGGGAGACCTCAGTGGTGGACAGCAGCAGCAGTTAGCGATTGCAAGGGCATTGCTGGGCCAGCCACAGTTGTTGCTTCTGGATGAACCGACAGAAGGAATTCAGCCCAATATTGTTCAAGATATTGAAACAGCTGTGCGGCGAATTATTACTGAGAAGGGGATCGGTGTGCTTCTTGTTGAACAACACCTTCACTTTGTCCGTCAAGCAGATCGCTATTACGCCATGCAGCGTGGTGGGATTGTCGCGAGTGGATCAACCAGCGAGCTCAGTCAGTCGGTTGTCGATCAATTCCTCAGTGTTTGAATCTCGCGCAGACGTTTTGTAGTCACTGACGTCTGCGCGAACGTGCAGCATCTGCCCCGAAATAGACATACGCCAGATTTCAAGGCGAGCTTCTTGGGGTGCATTAAACAAAAATATCTCGCTTGGCATGATGACCTTCTCGAGGTAAAACTGACTGCTACCAATGCATTTCATAATCACCATGCGACTGGTGTCGTTTTGGTAAATGCATTCGACCATGACGTCTTCACAAGAGGAGTGCCAATATGGGATCCGTGGAACAAAGCAAGTGTTCGATTGATCACAAAAAGGCTTGAGTTTAGATTTTGTTTAGATAGGAAGAGGCCTCAGTTTTTATTTCGGTATTCATTCATACTGTTGGCGATTTTTCAGACCCAAGGGTTCGAGGATTTGCGTGGTCTGGAATCACCCACCCATGCATGGAAATATTGAGTGTTGAGATTGCAGTAAAAGTTTAATCTTGATGGTGGAAGTTATCAATTAAAGCTAATGAGCTAGACGCTTGCTGGGTCAAATCTATGCCGCAATCTGTGCCGAATGAATATTTGAATTCCAATTGGGTTTGCGTGGAGGTTTGGCCAGTGTTGTGGTGAAAGATCGCCGGCGATCGGCGCGTCCTGCTTCGGCCAAGTCTGCTTGAAGAGCTGAATTACAGCTTTTGAGTCGTGACCAGCTCGGTAGTTGATGGGCGATGGGCGATTCCATGAGTTTCGTCAGTCCAGGCCTCAGTAAGCCAGAAAAGCTTTGAACAGTGAGCTCTTCTTGGTGCCGGTCATAGGGCAATCGGTTCATGGCGGAGTCGAGGCCAAATTGACGCACGCGGTCTTCCCCAACCCTGCGGTACAGCACTTCCAGGGTGGGTAGTTGATCCATCGACATCACGCAGCCTTCATGCTCCATGAGGCCTCTGAGCACGGTGCCGAAAATTTCCCCTGCCATTCGCTGCAAACCCTCTGATGGTTGGTTGCCCAGGCCCTTGTGCTTGTGGTCGAACAATCCCAGGTCCACTTGAGTGATGCGGCTAGAAGCGACATGCCGATAAACCTCGGACAACAAGCCAACCTCCAAGCCCCAATCGGAGGGGATGCGCAGATTCATCGCTAAGTCGCTGGTGAATGCAAACTCACCTGCGAGTGGATAGCGAAAGGATTGGAGATAGCGCAGATAGGGCAATGGCCCGAAGACTTGTTCAAGGCTGGCAAGGAGCGGGCCCACAAAGAGTCGCGTCGCTCGCCCCTGCAAAGCTTGGGTTTCTAAGGACAGCCGGCTGTAAAACGCTTTGACGTAGGCGATGCCATGGGATCGGTCGAGCAGTGGCCGAAGCATCCGCTCTGGGTACGACGCGCCAAAGGTGCGAATGTCTGCATCGAATAGTCCCACCACTTCTGCGTCTTGGCAGGCCACCCCAAGGCCTTGCCAAACAGCCCAACCTTTTCCTGGCGGACCTGTCACGTCTAAATCGAGATTTCCGACCGACTCGAGTAGTTCTCGGACTGCTGGGCCATTGGTCCAGTGCACATGCACAGGAAAGGGCATTCCAGCAAAAAAGGCTTCAGCTGCTGCAACGTCTTCTGCGTTTTCTGCAGCGAGTGCGATCACAAGCGAACTCAAGCCAGTGAGGGGGGCGAGAGTGTCGCGGATGAGGGTAAGTGCAGGCCTGCTGAATTCCTCCATCAGGCATGGGATCAACAGAGTTGTTGGTCTTTGGCCTAGTTCCTGGTTGAAGGCGATGGCGTTGTGATTGCCAAGGCTGTAGTCATGAACTGTGCTGATCAATCCCTGTTGAAAATCCATGTGGTGTTCAATGCGACAACAGAGGCAGGAGACCTGTCCCATACCTGAACGGTGTTCAGGAGAGAAGTGATGCAGCCCTCAAGCGATGAAACGCTGCGGACTCTTCTGAGTGATCTCTACCGGAACGATTCTCCAGGTGATCTCGAGAAGTTGTCGTCGCAATTGCTGCAGATTCTGAGCCAATCGTCAGAGGATCATGACGTTCCAATCGGCTCGTCCCGATGGAATGGGGATGACGCTGTTTTGATTACTTATGCGAATACTGTTGCGGATGATGCTGCTTTTGGACTGCAAAGTCTTCGTGGTTTGGTGAATCGCCATTTGGAGCCATTTGCCCGGGTGATTCATGTTTTGCCATTTTTAAAGTCCACGAGTGACGGTGGTTTTGCTGTTTCGAGTTATCAAACAATTGAGAAAGAGTATGGCGATTGGTCGGATCTCAATGCCTTGGCTGAGGGACGTCGCTTGATGGCAGATCTTGTGCTTAATCACGTTTCTGCTTCTCATCCCTGGGTCCAGCAGTTCCTCAGACATGAGCAGCCTGGCGAATCTTGTGTGCTGGAAGCGAGTCCAGATCCGTGTTGGAACGATGTGGTTCGTCCGCGGAGTTCCGCCTTGTTTACGCAGCTCAGTGGTCCCCATGGGCGCCGTCAGGTATGGACCACGTTTGGCCCTGATCAGGTGGATTTGGATTGGCACCACCCTCAGGTGCTCATTGGCTTCATCGAGTTGCTGAATCGATTGTTGAGCCACGGGGTTCGTTGGATTCGACTCGATGCTGTGGGTTTTGTCTGGAAAGAGCCCAACACAAGCTGTATTCATCTGCCTCAGGCCCACCGCCTTGTTGAGGTGTTGCGCTTTCTGCTGGATCGTCATGGTCCTGATCGGGTTGTGGTCACCGAAACCAACGTTCCTGAACAGGAAAATCTGTCCTATTTGCGCAATGGACAAGAGGCGCATTTGGCTTACAACTTTCCCCTGCCGCCGCTGTTGTTGGAGGCGGCCATGAGTGGCCGAGCTGATCTGCTCAATGCTTGGTTAGCGCGTTGGCCCGAATTGCCGAACCAAACCGGACTGTTGAATTTCACCGCTTGCCATGACGGAGTCGGTTTACGGCCTCTTGAGGGGTTGATGGCTGACCAACGTGTCCTTCAGCTCCTCATGGGTTGCGAGCGTCGAGGCGGTTTGATCAGTCATCGACGTCTTAGGAATGGTGAGGAGGTTCCCTATGAAATCAATATCAGTTGGTGGAGTGCCATGGCCGATGGCGGGATCGATCCCGGTCACCATCAGCGTTCTCGATTTCTGCTCACCCAACTCTTGGTGATGGCTTTACCGGGAATTCCAGCGTTTTATCTCCCTGCTCTTTTGGCCACGCCCAATGATTTGGCGCGTTTCCGGCGTACCGGGCATCGCAGAGATCTCAACCGTCCTCAGTTCAAATTGGATGCGATCGAGCGTCGTCTTCAGGATCCCGATGCCGATGCCACCAATGTGTTGGCTGCATTGCGTCATGCCCTGGAGGTTCGTTCTTCGCAGCAGGCATTGCATCCTGATGCGGCGATGACGGTGCTCAGTTCAGATCGATCCGACTTGGTGATCTTGAAGCGTTCGAGAGATGACGACAACGCCCTCTACGCCGTGCACAACATCACCCCGAATCGGTTGACGTTGTCGTTGGCTCAGCTCAAAGCTGAGTTTGATAACGGCTTTGTGGATTGCCTGAGTGGCCAGTCGTTTTCGGCCCAACAGCAACCCTCCATCGAACCCTATGCCGTGCATTGGTTGGTGAAGCCATGACCAACACAATTTCAACTCCGCAGTGGTGGGTGGTGACTGATCTCGACGGCACCCTGATGGACCATCACTACGACTGGTCACCGGCGGAACCTGCCATACGTCGTTTGCAGAAGGCCGGAATACCAGTGATTCCCTGCACCAGCAAAACCGCGGAGGAGGTGATCCGCTTTCGACATGAGCTTGATCTGCACGACCCATTCATCGTCGAGAACGGTGGTGCGATCCATGGGGAGTCGTCATTGGGTGAGCCTTGGGACTTACCGCTTGGCCCCGATTGGGCGGAGCTCAAACCTCAGCTCTCGACCTTGGAATTGGAGTTGGGCGAGCCACTGCGGGCCCTCGATGAGCTCACCGATGCCGAGGGTGAACGGTTGCTTGGGCTTCAGGGAGACGTTCTCCGTCAGGCGCAGCGGCGACGTTGCAGCGTGCCGTTTGTGCCCCCCTCCGCTGTCGGGCGGCAGCGGCTGGAGGCATTAGTGGAACAACGGGGACTCACGGTGGTGCAGGGCAATCGCCTGGGGCATTTGTTGGGGCCAGGGATTAGTAAAGGGAACGCTTTGCAGGTGTTAAAGCAGCACTTGAACCAACCTGATGTGGCGGTTTTGGCCTTAGGTGATTCCCCGAATGACCTCCCCTTGCTCGAGGCCGCAGATCTGGCGGTGGTGGTTCCTGGCATTGAAGGTCCACACCCTCTGCTGTTGCCAGGTTTAAACAGCGGTCGCTTTCAGTTGGCCGGTGCAGCCCATGGCGCTGGCTGGGCTGAGGCGGTTCAGCGATTGCTGCCACCTTTTTTCAATAAAAGCTGCCAAAGCTCCTGAGCTGAAGCGGTTGGCGTGAGGGATTGGTTGTTGTGCGTTTGGATCGGCTTGCAGCTGAGGCTGTTGATTAACAGGGCTTGATCACTGCTGTGCAGGTTGGATCCCACATCGGCTTCAATCGCGATACCGAGGCTGATGGCGCGGGCACGCATCACCCCAGGAAGGCAGCCGCTGCTGAGGGGAGGAGTGATCCATGCACCCTTGCGGTGCACCAACAAGTTGGCGACCGTTCCACAGCACAGGTCGCCCTGGGTGTTGTGCAACAGAGCATCGTCGGCTCGAGCGCGTTCGGCTTCGTGGCGGGCTTGGATCGCAGCGGTGTAGGCGAAGGTTTTGCATCGACTACTGACGCTGTCGCGATTGCGGCGCTCGAGCCGACTTGTGATCGTTTTGATGGGTTGAAAATGCGTGCTGCAAGGGGTGAGCGTGAGCCAAAAACGATGCTGGTGGACGTTGGCTATGCCAATGCCTCGCCCCTGCCCGGAGCCGCGGCTCCAGTTCAAGCGCAGGGCTCCACTGGCCTGATGCAGGTCGCTTTTAACAATCGCTTCATCGATGAGGCCGCTGAGATCCTGTTGTGATGGTGGGGGATTCATTCCCAGTAGCTCAGCGCTAGCGGCCCACCGCGCAAGATGCTCAGGCAGCAATTGCGCTGCTCCATCCAGAACCAAAATGGTTTCGAAGAGGCCATCCGCCAGTTGCAGGCCTCGATCACTCAGGGGAAGTTGCAGGTCGTCGGGCTCCCCCCAGCATCCGTCGATCCAGGCAATTGTCACTGGCATGCCAAAGCCTCCAGCAGAGGTTGCAACTTCCAATTCAGTTCGTCAGCCTCCCCTTCCGGATCGGAGTCGGCAACGATCCCGCAGCCGGCATGGGCCCTCAGGGTGTGGCCTGATCGGATGAGGGATCGAATCAGGATGTTGCTATCGAAGTGGCCATCCCAATCAATGTGAATCAACGAACCGCAGTAAGGGCCGCGGCTTGTGGGTTCCAGTTCATGCAAACGCTGGCAGGCCCTCAGTTTTGGTGCCCCACTAATCGATCCACCAGGCCAGCTCGCTTCCAGTAGATCAACCCAATTCAGTCCATCCCGTAGCTGCCCCTCCACGACAGAGGTGAGGTGATGAACGGAGGCGTAGCTCTCCAATCCCACGAGTTGAGGCACATGAATGGAGCCGGGAGTGCAGACGCGGCCCAGGTCATTACGAAGCAGGTCGACCACCATCACGTTCTCGGCCCGATCTTTGTCGCTGCAGACCAATTCAGCTGCCAGATCGGCATCACGTTCAGGATCGCTATGCCGGGGGCGGGTGCCTTTGATTGGACGGGTTTGAACGCGGCCTGAGCAATCCACGGAGACAAATCGTTCCGGAGATGAGGAGAGCAAAGCGTCGTGATTTTCGGTGATCACCAGGCCAGCGAAAGGCGCTGGGCAGCGTTTTCGAATCCGGCGAAACAGGTCCAGTGCGCTGGTGTTGGATGGCCAGCTCGTGCAGCAGCAGGCGGTGAGATTGGCTTGGAAGAGATCACCCGCGGCGATCAGATTGCGAATCCGCTGTACGCCATTGGCAAAATCGCTGCGATCGGTGTGGTGTGTCCAAGCATCAAGGGCGATGGGAGGCGCACTTGAATTGATCGTGGTGGGCGCTGTGGCAAGAGCATCCAGCAAGGCCGTCATGGTGCTGGGGTTGGTTCCTTCGATCCAGAGGCGCTGGTTTTGGAGATCGAAACGAAGAATTGGGTCGTGCCTTGCGATCCAAAGGTTTGGCATCGCATCAGCACGCCAGACATTGCTGGGTTCAGACCAGGCGGCGGCTTCATAGCTCAGCCATCCGGTCCAATGACCATCGTCGAGTTGTCGTAGCGCTTCGAATGGATTGCTTGCCCCTGGCTCTCCCGGACATCCTCGACAGCACACGGTTTCCACCGGAGCGACTCCAAGGGTGACCCAACGCCCCAGGGCACTGCCGTCTCCATCCAGCCAGATCAGACCTTCTTCCCCGTAGAGGGCCGCGAGTTGCGTGGCCACCATCACTGGTTCGCGCCAGGGCACGTCTCGGCGCTGCAACCTATTCATCCCTCGGCGTTGCTGCATAGGTCTGGTCGGCCGGCTTCGCGAAGGGCTGAATCCCGAATGCGGCAGCTGTCGCAGACGCCGCAGGGACGGCTGCCGCCGCTGTAGCAACTCCACGTTTCACCGATGGGGACCCCCAGCCGGAGTGCTTCGTCCACGATTTTGGTTTTGCTCCACTGCACCAATGGTGCCCAGAGCTGAGCTCCATGCCCTTCCCGTCCAGCTTTGCTGGACAGAGTGGCCAACGTTTGAAAAGCGTCGAGGTAATCCGGACGGCAGTCGGGATATCCGGAGTAATCAACCGCATTCACGCCAAGAACCAACCGTTCTGCCCCTCGGGCTTCGGCAAGGCTGAGCCCAATCGCAATGAAGACCGTGTTGCGTCCAGGGACGTAGGTCACAGGGATGAGACCCTCCTCCACTCCGCTGGTGGGAACGGTTTGGTTGGGATCCGTGAGGGCTGATCCTCCCCAGGCTCCGAGATTCACATCCACTTGGTGATGTTCCGCCAAGTTGAGATGGGCGGCCACCTTGGCGGCAGCTTTGAGTTCACGCCGATGACGTTGTCCGTAATCGAAGGACAGTCCGATCACACGATCACCGGCCTCCTGCGCTAGCGCGGCAGCCGTGGCGGAATCCAGTCCGCCGGAAAGCAGGGCAATTGCGGTGCGTTTGGCCATGCCCTCATTAAAAAACTTCGTGGAGCGTTGTTGTTTGTTTGCGGCGATGGTTTGGCTTAGGTCGTTGTTTGTGTCAGCTCATGCAGGGCGCAGTAATCCTGGTGATCCAGTGGTGTCCCGTTGGCTTTGTGGAGGAGTTCTGCCAGTCCTTGCAGGCCAAGGTCTTGCATGCCTGCTTCGCTGGTTTCCTGCAGGAATAACTCGAGATCTTTGCGGAGTAGGGCGGTGCTGAAGTTGGGATCGTCGTAGTGACCTCCGAGCATGCGTTCGAGCTTTTTGTCGAACGTGGGTGCGTAAAGGGCTGAGGGTCGCAGGATTTCCATGAACGTCTCGACCGGTACACCTGCGTGCTGAATCAGACGGAGTGATAACGAAAAGCTGTGGGTGAGGCTCGCAATTAATTGGTTCAAGGCGATTTTGGTGGCGGCGCCGCTCCCCACGGGGCCCACCAGCTTGGGTTGTTGGCTGAGATGCTTCAACAGGCCGAGCTGTTGCTCAAAGACGTCGGCATCGCCGCCTGCCATCACCAGTAGGGATCCGCTGAGGGCCTGGGGCTTGCTGCCGAGTACTGGTGCTTCGAGATAGGAGCCGTTTTGTTGCAGAACTTGTGTTGCGAGGGCTTTGCTTTCGCTCACACCCATCGTTCCCATCGGGATCACGGTGGTGTTGTGGAGTGCACCAAGTTCAGCCACAACGTTTGTGGTTACTGGACCATCCCGCAACACCGTGATGACTGTGTCGCATGTGGTGGAAACCTCGGAGAGATCTCCGATTTCTCTGGCCCCCAGCGCGAGCAGTGGTTGGATGCGTTCTCTAGTTCTGTTCCAAGCGTGCACGGTTGAGCCCTGGCTTAAACACCGTTGGGCGATGGCTTCCCCGAGGAGCCCAGTACCGAGAACCGCTACAGACTTCATGGTTCAAGCAAAGGGGAAGGTCTTGTGCGATGAACGTAATGGAGCTGGTTCAGCGGATTTGGAGAAACTTGTGGTTTTGAAGGCTCAGGCGCCAGCGGGGATGTTGTTTGACGTGGTGGATCGCTAGTTCTTGGGCTGTTTCGCTGTCCCAAACCGGCTGCACAAGCAGATGGGTTGCCGTGGATGTGTCGTTTGCCATGGCGTGGGCAAAGCTCACATCGTCGGTGTCTAGAACCACAACTTTCAATTCATCGCAGCGTGATAGCAACGCCTGTTGCGGTGGGCGATGCCGCTTTGGCGACAGGGTGACCCAATCGAAACGACCACTCAGTTGATCCACGCCACTGGTTTCGAGATGGATTGGCAACCCACAGCTGCGATCCAGGGCATCCGTTAACGGTTGAAGATTGTGATGAAGGGGCTCGCCCCCGGTGATCACCACAAATGCTGCTCCGGCGGCTTTGGCTTGCGTTGCTTGGAGGGCGAGAGCGTCGACATCTTGTTTGGCATGGTTGGCCATCGGCCAGGAATGCTTGGTGTCGCACCAAGTGCAGCCCACATTGCAGCCCGCCAAGCGAATAAAAAAGGCACTACGACCGTAGTGATGGCCTTCTCCCTGGAGAGAATGGAAGGTTTCCACCACGGGGATGGACCCTGCATCACTCATGGAGTAGTGACTTCTCCTTGGTTACGGATCGCCTGGGCGGGTGAATCGGGTAACCGTTGTTGAGCGGCTTCGATCAGGCCCCGGAACAGGGGATGGGGACGACCGGGCCGCGACAAAAATTCTGGGTGGTACTGGCAGGCCGTGAAGAAGGGATGCCCCTTCAGTTCGATCAACTCCACAAGCCGACCATCGGGGGAGGTGCCACTCACCACGTAGCCCGCTTCAAGGAACAGGCTCCGGTAGGCATTGTTGAACTCAAAACGATGGCGGTGGCGCTCATACACCACCTGTTCGCCATAGAGCCGATCCGCCAGGGTGTCCGGGGCTATCCGACAGGGGTAAACCCCGAGTCGCATGGTGCCGCCGAGGTCGACAACATCCTGCTGCTCGGGCAGGAGATGAATCACCGGATGTGGAGTGCCGGGGTCGAGCTCTTCACTGGTGGCTTCGGGAAGCCCAGCTTGATTGCGTGCCCACTCGATCACGGCCGTCTGCATGCCGAGGCAGAGGCCAAGGAAGGGTACGCGTTGTTCGCGGGCCCAGCGAATCGCTGCAATTTTCCCGTCCACGCCACGGTTGCCAAAGCCCCCCGGCACCACCACAGCATCCATGCCTCGCAGGAGCGCGTCCGCACCTTCGGTTTCGATCTGTTCGGCACACACCCAATGCAAATCGAGGGAGGCATCTTGGGCAATGCAGGCGTGGCGAAGCGCCTCGACAACAGAGAGATAGGCGTCGTTGAGTTGGACGTACTTGCCGACGAGCGCGACTTTGACGGATGGCCCTGGATTGCGCAGGTTGTGCACCAACTGCGACCAGGCCGTCATGTCGCTTTCATGATCCGTGAGCTGAAGTACATCCAGGACTTCGCGGCATAGCCCCCCTTCTTCGAGGGTTAGGGGCACTGCGTAGATGGTGTCTGCATCAAGGGAGGGGATCACGGCCCGGTTTGGCACGCCGCAGAAGCCGCCAATTTTGCGTTTGAGATCTTCACTGATTTCACGATCACTGCGGCACACCAGCACGTCGGGTTGGATACCGATGGAACGCAACTCCTTCACGGAATGTTGGGTGGGCTTTGTTTTGAGCTCGCCTGAGGTGCCGATAAATGGCAGGAGGGTCACGTGGATGTAGGCGAGATCTTGGCGGCCAACATCGCCTCGGAATTCACGGATGGCTTCGAGGAAGGGCAACGACTCAATGTCGCCAACGGTGCCGCCAATTTCTGTGATCACCACATCGGCGCCGCTATTCGCGGCCACGCGATGGATCCTTTCGCGGATTTCTCCCGTGATGTGTGGGATCACCTGCACCGTGCCGCCGTTGTAAGCACCACGTCGCTCCTTGTTGATCACCGATTGGTAGATCGAACCGGTGGTCACGCTGTTGAGCCGTGACATGGCAGTGTCGGTGAAGCGCTCGTAGTGACCCAGGTCAAGGTCGGTTTCGGCGCCATCCTCCGTGACAAACACCTCTCCATGCTGGAAGGGGCTCATCGTTCCTGGATCCACGTTCAGGTATGGGTCCAGCTTCAGGATCGAGACGTTGTAGCCACGCGACTTCAGCAGTCGGCCGAGGCTGGCGGCCACGATCCCCTTGCCGATGCTTGAGACGACACCACCGGTGATGAAGACGAACTTGGCCATGACCTGACGGGCGATTTTTCAAATTACTTGGCGTTGGCGACCTGCACCATCGCAATGGACACGTTTTTAGGAATCCAAGCCTTGGATGTAGTCCCGAATTTTGCTGCGTTTTTGAGGTTGGCGCAGCTTGAGTAAGGCACGGGTTTCGATCTGACGCACCCGTTCCCGCGACAGCTTCAGTTCCTCTCCGATTTGCGCCAGGGTTTGTGGAGTGTCGTCCTCGAGACCAAACCGTCGCCGGAGCACCGAGGCTTCTCGAGGGGTGAGTTCATCGAGAAGACCTTCAAGGTCGTTATGGAGTTCGTCGTGGGTCAAGGTTTCTTCAGGTGTGGCCTTGCCGTCTTCGATCAGATCCCCGAGCTGCGTGTCTTGATCTTTGCCAACGCGGCTATCCAGTGACACCGAGCGGGGGACACGCTCCAGGGTTTGTCGCACCGTGTCTTCACTGATGCCCAGTTCGCGGGCTAAATCGGCAATGGAGGCGATTCGCCCTTCGTTGCTTGCGATCTCCTGCTGAACCCGTTTGATCCGGTTGAGCTTCTCTGTGACATGCACAGGGAGACGAATGGTGCGGCTCTGAGTGGCAATCGCCCGAGTCATGCCTTGGCGGATCCACCAGTAGGCATAGGTGCTGAAGCGGAAGCCCCGGGTGGGATCGAATTTTTCGACAGCGCGTTCGAGACCCAGGGTTCCTTCCTGCACCAGGTCAAGGATTTCCATCCCCCGCTGCTGGTACTTCTTGGCCACAGCCACCACAAGCCTGAGGTTGGCCTGGATCATGTGGTCCTTCGCCCGTCGTCCGTTGCGCAGGCTCAGCTTGAGTTCTTTGGCGTCAATGGCGGCTT
>QCVC01000007.1:0-41270 GCA_003210515.1 Synechococcus sp. AG-683-B21
ACCAAACCGTCAGGAGGCTCAGCAGGCTGATGGAGATCATGCAGGTATCCGACACGTTGATCTGCACCTTCCGCGTTGCCGGTTTGGATCACATGCATTTGCGCATTCTTGTTAACAACAAGGGCAAGAAACTGGTTGCCGTTGATCCCGTAGGCGCCAGGAAGGGCAACTGGGTGTTCACCGCCAGCGGTTCGGCGGCGCGCCATGCCTGCCCAGACAACACCGTGCTCACCGATCTCACCATCGGCGGGATCATCGACCACTGGACGCCGGACGGATAGGGACTGTCCCTCCTTTCCTCCGCCTCCGTTCTGCATCCAATTTTTACCAGCTATGGCTACTCCTTCCTCCACACCGCGCCGTCGCAGCACTGCTGCTAACAAGACAGTTGATGTGAAGCCGGTTGCTGCGACCACGGCTGCAGCAAGAGCGGGCTCAGGTTCGACGGCAGCAAAGGGGACGACCGCTCAGGTCGCTCAGAAGTCGTCGAGCCCTGCCTCGAAATCGATCGCAACAACGCCTCCGCGTGGTGGTGGCTTAGCCCAATCAAGTGCAGGCTCGAACGGCCGGGTCGGTGGAGTTGCCCTTGGCATGATTGAAACCCGGGGCATGGTTCCCGCGATTGAAGCCGCTGATGCGATGACCAAGGCAGCGGAAGTGAGCTTGGTTTGCCGGGAGTATGTCGGTGGCGGATATGTGACGGTGATGGTGCGTGGTGAGACCGGTGCGGTGAATGCTGCAGTGCGTGCCGGTGCTGATGCTTGCGAGCGCGTTGGCGACGGCCTCGTGGCTGCCCATATCATTGCCCGCCCCAATGATGGTGTTGAGCCAGCTCTCGTTGGTTCAGGAGCGATCCGTCGTAGTTGAAATCTAAAATCGCCGATGAAACTGGTTCAACAAGAGGTCTCCAATTGGCCTTTTCACGCCTAGATTCTCGGCCCGATCAACGACCTGCCCGATTGCGATCCCGCTTGCCGTTTTGAATCAGGAGCTTTCGTTCTCTCTGCTAACCGCCTGGTTGATTCCGTTGTACGGATTCGTAGGGATGCTTGTGTCCCTGCCCTGGGCAGCGGGATTGTTCCGTCGTGTGGCCCATCGGCCAGCGGCCTACCTCAATATCCTGCTCACGCTGCTGGCTTTTGTGCACGGCAGCGTGATTCTCCAAGAAGTGTTTCAATCCGGCCCTGTTGATCTCTCCTATCCCTGGCTCACCGTTGCGGATTTGGAGCTGGACATCAGCTTCAGCTTGTCGCTGACCAACCTTGTCGCCCTCGAGCTGATCACAGGGTTGAGCCTGTTTTCCCAGGTGTATTCGCTTGGATATATGGATAAGGAATGGGCTTTGGCTCGTTTCTTTGCCTTGCTCGGTTTTTTTGAGGGCGCGATGAGTGGAGTGGTGCTGAGCGACTCACTCTTCCAAAGCTATTTCCTCTTGGAAATGCTCACCCTCTCGACTTACTTATTGGTTGGTTTTTGGTACGCCCAGCCCCTGGTGATTACTGCCGCGCGGGATGCCTTTCTCACCAAACGTGTGGGTGATGTGCTTCTGCTCATGGGCGTAGTGGCCCTATGTAGTTTTGCCGGAGGGATGGGATTCAACGATCTCTATGCATGGGCTGCCACTGATTCCCTTTCACCTCTTGCAGCAACGCTCTTGGGTCTCGGTTTAATCGCAGGGCCAATGGGGAAGTGCGCCCAGTTCCCGATGCATCTTTGGTTGGATGAAGCGATGGAGGGGCCAAATCCCGCTTCGATTTTGAGGAATTCCGTGGTGGTCACCTGTGGCGCCATCGTTCTGCTCAAGGTGATGCCCATCCTTCAGCACTCACCGGTGGCACTGACGGTGCTTTTGGTGATCGGAAGCATCAGTGCGATTGGCGGCTCTTTGGTGGCCTTGGCTCAGGTGGATATCAAGCGAACCCTGTCGTATTCCACAACGGCTCACTTGGGCTTGGTTTTTATCGCGATTGCCTTACAAATTCCTGTTTTGGCGTTGCTGTTGTTGTTCTCCCATGCCGTCTCGAAAGCCTTGCTGTCGATGAGCATCGGAGGCGTGATTGCAGCCACGAACTGCCAAGACATCACCGAACTGGGTGGCTTGGGCAGCAGGATGCCTGCCACAACCACCTCGTTCATCATCGGTGGCGCTGGCTTGGTCGCCTTCCTGCCGCTGGGTGGATTTCTCGCTTTTGCCCAGTCGATCGAATTGTTGAGTGTGCGTTCTATACCGTTTATGGCGGTGTTTTTAATCACCAATGCGCTAACGGCCTTGGGCTTGGTTCGCGTCTTCCGGCACGTGTTCTTGGGTGATGCTTTGATCAAATCCCGTCGAGCCGCCGAGGTGAACTGGCAGATGGCGCTGCCGATGGTCGCCTTGTCTGTCGTGGTTCTTCTCACGCCTGTTCTTCTGGTGCGGCTTGAATCCCTCGATGGTTTGCTGGCCTTTCCCGTGTGGGCGGCAGGACTCGTTGTCGGTAGTGGCTTAATTGGCCTGCTGGCCGGCGCGTTAATCCCTTTAAGCAAAGCTTGGTCGCGGTCGCTGAACCCAGTACTGCGCTGGTTTCAGGATCTACTGGCCTACGACTTTTATACCGAGCGCTTTTATCGACTCACGATTGTCAATGTCGTCGGTGCTTTCTCCAGACTTGCGGCTTGGTTTGACCGCAACGTTGTCGATGGCGTCCTTCACGGTGTGGCTCGTTTGTCCTTGCAAAGTGCCGAAGGGCTCAAGCTCAGTGTGAGCGGTCAAAGCCAGTCCTATGTGCTCACGGTTTTGGTGGCCATTGTTCTTTTTCTCACAGCAGTGAGTTGGTTCCTCACTTAGTTGATCTGATGCTGCTCTCGCTCCTACTTCTGATCCCGTTCTCTGGGGCTCTCGGCTTACTGCTTTGGCCAACGACCCAAAGCAGTGAGCGGATTCGGATCGGCGCGATTGTGATTTTGGCGGTGCAATGCGTTGCCAGTTTTGCCCTGTTGCTTCCTTTCGACCCCACCGATGCAGCCCTGCAACTGGTCGAGCAGGCTCGCTGGGTGCATTCCATCGGCCTCGATTACGCCTTGGCGGTGGATGGTTTGTCGCTGCCACTGGTGCTGATGAATGCCGTGCTGTGTCTGGTGGCAGCAGTGGCGTCCCGATCCATCGACAACCGACCCAGGATTTATTTCGCCCTCCTGCTGGTGATCAGTGGTGCGGTGAATGGGGCGTTCCTCTCCCAAAACTTGCTTCTCTTTTTCCTCTTCTATGAATTAGAGCTGATTCCTCTGTGGCTCTTAATTGCTGTTTGGGGAGGGGCGAATCGCTCCTATGCCGCAACAAAGTTCCTGATCGTTACGGCTGTGTCGGGAATGTTGATTCTTGGCGCATTCCTGGGGCTTGCTTTCGTCACCGGAACGATGGATTTCAGCCTGAGGCCAATCCTGAGCGGTGAATTGGGATTGAAAGCCCAGTTCTTGCTGATGGGAGCTCTGCTGATTGGTTTCGGCATCAAAATTCCGCTGTTCCCTTTCCACACCTGGCTACCCGATGCCCACACGGAAGCATCCACACCAGTTTCCGTGCTGTTGGCTGGTGTTCTGTTGAAGTTGGGAACCTACGGACTGCTGCGTTTTTGCTTGGGTTTATTCCCAGAGGCTTGGCAGTTGGCAGCCCCTTGGCTGGCTGCTTGGGCCGCCATTTCAGTGCTGTATGGCTCGCTGGCAGCCATTGCCCAAACAGATATGAAACGGATGGTGGCTTACAGCTCCGTTGGCCACATGGGATATGTCCTTCTAGCTGCAGCAGCGGCGACTCCGCTGGGATTGATGGGGGCGCTGTTCCAGATGATTAGTCATGGCTTGATTTCAGGCGTGTTGTTTCTGTTGGTGGGTGTGGTGTATGCCCGGACGGGAACGCGGGATCTCAATGTTTTGCGTGGCCTTCTTAACCCCGAACGGGGCCTACCTCTAACGGGATCCTTGATGATCATTGGCGTGATGGCGAGCGCGGGTATTCCTGGTATGGCTGGTTTTATCTCAGAATTTCTGATCTTCCGAGGCAGTTTGCAACCCTTCCCCGTGGCCACCCTGCTCTCGATGGTGGGATCTGGCCTAACAGCTGTTTATTTTCTGTTGTTGGTGAACCGGGCGTTCTTTGGCCGTCTTGCCATTGCTCCAGGCGAGGTCGCCAATCCACGCATCTTGGATCCCGTTGCCCTGCGTGAGCAGGTGCCAGCGATTGCCTTGAGCCTTGGTGTGCTGGCCCTTGGTTTGGCGCCTGAGTTGCTCTCCAACCTCAGCGAGGCCGCCACGACGGGACTGAGTCAACTCAGCGGAGGACTGTCATGACCACAACAATGAAACCAATCACACCGCCTGTTCTCCCTGATCAAGAGGAGTTGATCAAGCGCCTGTTGTCCGACACCCCGTTGTTGGCGGATACGCAAGACCATCTCGTTCAGGTGGTGAATGTCTTGGAGACCTATGGAATCGTTCTTGATGCTTACAGCAAGAACTTGGTGGATCAAGGAGAGAAGCAGTTGCTCAATCCTTTCCCGATCTTTCGTTTTTTCCACGAGGGATTAACGCCTAAGCGGCTCTGGGATCACCTTCTCGGTGATCGAATTAATTTTGAGTACGCCGAATATTGTCAAAAAGCGATGTTCTGGCATGGCACTGGGGGACTTGATGCCTATCTCGATAGTGAGCCTTTTCAGGATGTTTGCCAGAGGATCATCCAGCGAAAAGCTCAGCGCGATCCGTTGTTGGCCCTCACCAACAAGCTGTATCCAGGGTTTGCTCCGGAGTCGATTCGTTCTCTCACCACGATCTATTGCTTGGGATTGTTCTGGCGGGTGATGAGTGATCTCTTCGTAGATTTGGCTCGTCGCTATGCGATCAAGGAAGTCACCTGCGTTAACGATGTGGTGCACCACATCCGTGATGGTCTTGTTGCTGCTGCTGCCAACCCAATCACCTACGAGGTGGATGTGGCGGGAGAAAAAATCTGGGTGTTGCCCCCGGAAGCTGGGCTCACGTTTTTGGTGGATGTCGCTGTTCCTTATGTGGAGGCGGTGTTTTTCAGAGGAATGCCGTTCCTCGGCACCGTGTCGTACAACGCCCAGGCACGTCAGATTTCACCAGACATCAGTGATTTCAAGTACGGCGCTCTCTATGCCGATCCGATTCCCAGCATGGGAGCTGGGATTCCCCCCAGTCTCTGCATGAAAGATATGTTCCGGCATTTGCCTGAGGAACTCGGCCGCTGGTACGACGATCACGGCCGTGGTCAAGTCGATGTGCACGTTCAAATTTGCGTCAGTTTTCAGAAGTCGATGTTCTGTGTCACCAACGGAGCGATTGCCGGAACGATGCCCCATGCGCTCGACACCACTAATGCTGATGAACAAGCTGCCAACCGCGCCTATGCCGAGGCCTGGTCGGGTCGGTTGATGGGCTGTCAGCGGGGAGCGCTCCTCTAGGTTTTAGGGAGAGCTCGGTCTCGGTACGTTGCATGGATCAGTGGCAGGAACGCAAGCGTCCGGTTTGTCTTGAGCGGCGCTACGAATTCGAGAGTTACAACGCCACCAGGGATTTCTTGGATCGCCTTGGGGAGTTCAGTGAGACAACCCAACGCTTCCCCGATATCAGTTTTGGAAAAACGTATGTGAACATCACGCTTCGCCCTGAGTCGGATGAGGCTGATGCTGTTTTGACGGATGCGGATCGCAGTTTTGCGGTAGAGATTGATGCCCTCATCCGTTGATTTAGCGGCGGCCTATGCCGAATCTGGGGTCGCCGATGTTCAAGAGCAGCTCGACCGTGAACTGATTGGTCTCACGTCGGTGAAGACGCGGATTCGTGAGATTGCAGCTCTGTTGCTCGTTGATCAGGCACGGCAGCAGATGGATCTCCCCAGTACGGCCCCGAGTCTTCATATGTCGTTTACCGGTCGTCCAGGAACCGGAAAAACGACTGTGGCGCAGCGCATGTCGCAGATCCTGCACCGTTTAGGCTATTTGCGTAAAGGGCATGTGGTGACGGCGACCCGGGATGATCTTGTTGGTCAATATGTGGGCCACACAGCTCCAAAAACAAAAGAGATGATCAAGCGGGCCCAGGGTGGCGTGCTGTTTATCGATGAGGCCTATTACCTGTATAAGCCTGGCAATGAGCGGGATTACGGCGCCGAGGCGATCGAGATCCTGTTGCAGGAAATGGAACGGCAACGAACGGATTTTGTCGTGATTTTTGCTGGCTACAAAGAAAAAATGGAGACTTTTTATAGCTCCAATCCCGGCCTTTCATCACGGGTAGCGCATCATCTCGATTTTCCTGATTACAGCGATCAAGAATTGATGGCCATTGCAGATTTGTTGCTTGAAGCTCAACACTATTGCTTTAGTGCTGAAGCGAATGCGGCCTTTGAGGAGTACATCGGTCGCCGCCGCCAGCTGCCGTTTTTTGCAAATGCCCGATCGATTCGCAATGCCATCGATCGAGCACGACTGCGTCAGGCCAATCGATTGTTTGAGCGGATGGGAGACGCCTTCACAAAGGACGACTTGATGACCATTGAGGCGTCGGACATTCGTGCGAGTCGGGTGTTCGCGGGGGAGGTGGAGGGACATCACCCAGGGTTGTCCCCTGCTTGATCAGGTGAGCCATGGCGACTCCCACCAGCAGACCACTGGCCCCATGCCCCTGAAGTAAAGCCAAGCCAAGCACAACAACCACCAGTGGTGACGGCAAGAGCATTCCATAGAAGGCGCCCGTGAGCCCACCGCACCAACTACCAAGACTGCCGAGGTCGGGAAACAGTTGATGCAACCCCGTGCCGGTGGCACAGGCAATCAAAAAAACAGGGAAAAAGATCCCACCACGCCAGCCTGTTTCGAGGCAAAGGCCCAGCATGAATAGTTTGCCCAAGGCGGATAGGAACAGCAGTGTGGAGGGATGGCTTTGTTGGTTTTCCAGCAGTGGCCGCATCTGCTCTTCTCCGCCAAAGGGCACGAGGGGAAGCCAATGCATCGAGACACCCAACAGCACTCCGGTGACTACAGGCCACCAGCACCAGTGCGCCATGAGCCGCCGTTGTTCCAGCCAGTGACGCCACCTTTGGAAAATGAGTCCCAGTCCGCAACCGATGGCCCCGGCTAGCAAGGCTGCAAAAAGGGTGTCGAAACTTTCACCAATGGTGGAGGGCCAGACGTAGGGCAAGTTTTTGAGGGACCCACCGCTGGCTTCATTGACGCCGTGGAATGCAGCGAAACCACTAAGCCCCCCCAGAATTCCAGGGATCCAACGGCGAAGAACGTCTTGTTTCCGCTCACCGACCACCATGCCTCCTAAGAGAGGGGCACCGAAAAACCCCAAGCTTCCGGCTACAGAGGCTGACTGCAGAGCTTGATCGTTGCCTGTCCACATTCGACGACTGATCAATGTCGCAAGTCGTGTCATTAAGGCTTCTGGGCCAATGCTGCCGCCACCGATCTGGGCGAGGGCTGCCCCAAGAATGGCCCTGCGCTCGTCCCGTTTTGGTGCTTGGTCTGGATGCCGCAAGTCCTCCATGGTTTCTGGGAGTTCAGGCAGCAAGGTGGAGGAACCACCGCGATGGATGAACGAAAGAAGCAATCCAAAGCCTCCGCAGACCAACACCGACCAAGCCAAGGGTGGAGCTTGTCCAAGGGCTTGTTCAACCGGACCCCCCCAAAGCTGTTGTGTGACCAGATCAATCAGGCTGATGATCAATGCCACGCCCGCCCCACTGGCTGCGCCGGCGAACAAAGCCATCAGGCTGAAGCGCAGTTGATCGATCAGAAGTTTGTTGATCAGAGGAGGCTGAGCGAGGTATTGGGCTGAGTGTCGCTGATTCATCCGCAGACGGGTAGGTGTTGTCTCTGAAGGTGTCTGCCCCACAGCTGTTGGGACGATCGAAGTCTTAGATGATGCGACGGATGGAAGGAATATTTCGCAATTGATGACTTCCCCAAAACGACAGAACGATGGCCGAAATCGTGGCTGATAGGCTCAAGACCCAAATATTAGTTACACCTGACAGGTAGAGGGGCATAAAACATCCATAGAGGATGGGCATGTGAATCAAATAGGCACCAAAGCTGTCTTGTCCTGCTTTGGCTAACCACGCTCCGCCAATGTGCTCATGCTGCTGAGTCCAAGTCAGAAACATAGCTATATAGCCCCAGCCTACGAATGGAATCAGGGCCGATAAAATTGGCCATGCCTGCTGAAGGAAGTGGGAATTGTTGCCCACCAGAATTGTTGCAACCATGATGGCCAAAAGGGTCAAGCTGATCAACATAGATGCTTGAAACCATGAATATGCCAAACGTTGATTGATGCGTTCAATCCAACGATGGGATGCTGCTTTGCAGCCAACGGCAAAGAGAAAACCATAGGTGAATAGGTGCATACCTTGATACCCAAGTCCATCTAGGTTTGTCTCCTTCAGGTTGATCCAAACATTTGAGAAATGGCTCATTTCCATTTCTGCTAGTCCAAGAATCACGGCACTGATGAGCCAAGATCTCCATCCTGGAACAGGTGTTGTCTGATGGACTGAAAATTTGGTTTTACGAAGTCCTACCCATATGCAATACAGTGCATTGAACAAAATTAAGACAAATAGAAACCATTGTGGTCCGATTCTGTTGAGCGGTAAGTTGATGATGTTCTGGCCGAATGCAGGGCTATCAGGTACAAGTAATCCGCCAATTGGCAAGATATTGTTGATCAAGATTATGCTAAATATTAAAGGGAGTCCAAGGCGAATGAGGCGATTTTTAGCAAAATGCTTAAGGCCATGCTTTTGAACCGATTCAGGTAATAGATATCCAGATATTAAAAATAAGATATTCATGAAAAATGTATTGCTTACCCAGACAAACCAAAGATTCACGCCCTCGAAGAGTGGTGCGTCTTTGATGAGTTGGCCGACGCCATTGGAGGACAGGCTGGCGAGCAGAACAGTATGGGAGGCGATCACCAAAGCGATCATGATCGCTTTGATCTGGTCGAGAAAAAGGCTCCTCTGCCTTGGCTTGTTTTGAATCAGTGACTCCATTGATCGATTGTTTTTGAGTACGAAGTTTTTATTGCTCTTGCCTGCTTTGATCTGGTTGCTTTTGTGGTCAGAAGGAGGAGGCTTTGGAATCTTTTTGATGGTTGATCTTTTGCCAGTCTATTCATCGCTTTGATTGATTATTTTCTTGCATTGTTGAAATGTATTGTTGAGATCACAGATCGCGCTGCAGCCACTTTGATGATCCATCTTCAAGAGTTGGTGGGTCTTGGCTCTTTGTTCATGTTGTAGTGACATTGGTCAAGATCAGCTCCAAAATGGATCATGATCAGCAAGGACTGCTTCCCTTTCCCTGAACGTGGAATACTTTGTTCAATCGGATCGCGTGCGCGACGCTTTCGAGGAGGTGAAAGGCCTGCTAGCAGGCAAAACCTCGATGGCTTGTATGGGAGATATGCTCACGCTGGCAGCCTTTAGTCATGCTATTCCCATCAATAATTCACTTTTAGGTGCATATATAACAGAGCGAGAAGCACTAACGGCTTGTCAGGATAAGCAGCCTGATTTGCTGTATATCACGGAACAGTTAGAGCAGGGTTATGGTATCAATCTTGCTTTAAAAGTCAAAAATATTTCCCCAGCCACCAGGGTTTTATTGTTTTTACACCGTGAAAGTCAAGAGGTTGTGCGAGAAGCAATTGAGGCGAATGTTGATGGAATTATCTTTGTTCATTCCATTGGTCAAAGTGCCGATGGCGATTTTTTGAAGTCGATTCGTGCGATTGCGAATGGATCAAGTTACTATCCGAAGGAAGTGAGAACCATGGCTGGTTATGTCAAAAGTGTCGCACTTGCGGGATTGTCCGACCGTGAATCAGAAGTTTTAGAAGCGTTGTGCCAAGGAATGAGTAATAAAGAGATGGCTGAGGTCTTGTTCGTCAGTCCTGAAACAATTAAAAGCCACGTTAGTGCTGTGATTGGCAAGCTTGGTGTTAAAGACCGAACCCAAGCAGTGATTTCCGCCATACGTGCAGGAATGTAATCAATCCGTTGTATTTAAAATTGTTCAGAGACCTGATCCATCGTCTGCTGGCTGATTGCAATGAGTTGATGGGTCTGGTTGTAGTCTGATTGAATCATTTGTAGCTGATTGTTTTTTGTTTGCCAGTAAATGGTGATGCTAAATGCCTTGTCTTGTAATAATATTTTTGGGCAGCGAAGAATGATGTTGTCAGGAAAGAAGTGATTGGCTTGATTGTCCTTAAGCTCATCTTGGTTCCACTGCCACTGACTGGCTTGAATTGGATCTCGGAAAAGGTCTGAATGCATTCGGAGTTCTTCCCCTTGCCAGCTTCCCTCAATCGTCCAGGGATTTACTTGCTCAGTGTTGGTCGACCAGTTGTTGTTTAATGGGTCTCCACGGTATTCACGAATGCTTGCTGTATGCAGTAGTTGTCCGCTGTCTCCATAGACAACTCCTACGCTATGGCGAATGTCCTTTTGCGATAAAAAGAGTTCAAAGGGTTGATACTCGGTGTTTTTAAGCTGGGGTATTAACCATGCTGCTGCACCATTCTCAAAGGCGAAGCCCCGCATCAAGGTGCTTGCTGGATGAGCAAATCGATCGTTGTGGCTATGTTCATGGATGGAATAATTCCATCGCATTGTATTTGTATTGCCATTGGCATACGTTTGTTGATTAATTTGAGCGATCTCAGAGTGGTCTGAATTGGCTGAAAATGAACGTTTGCTTTTGAATGTTTCCTGAATTTTGCCCGATTGGGAATAACGCGTCCACTGGCCTAGCCAGCTGCCTAAATGGTGCTGCCAAAATAAATTCCAATTGGTTGTAGATCGGTTGACCATATTATTTTTTGTGGCTTATAAGGTTTAAATTGCTCGTCTTGGCTTGGACAGAATAGGGGATATCAATTTTTGAGTTCGACGGACCGATGCGCCAAAGTTGTTTTAATTTGTGGATGAATGGAGTTGTCGTTTGCTATGCCATCGTCCAATTCTTGGCATGATCAAAATTAAGGCTGCAAGGAAGCACATCGTGAGGAGCAAGCCGTGCATGAAGAAAAATGTGAGCACGATGTGAATGGTGATCGCTACTGCTGCGAGCATCGCTAATCCTGTTAAAGCAGCGCTCCTTAATGTTTTGGTGTAGCTCCGCATTTCAAGATTGCTGATGGCTGAACGGTATCGCTCAACCTCTTGATGGTCCACCCCGGTTGCTCACTTCTTTCGTTAGCCGAATCTCTCTAATCAGATCACCAATATGGGTGATCTGAGTGGCTCAGATGGTCCCCCATTCATGGGACGACATCACGCCTTCGCGGGGCGAAACTAGGTGTATCAACTATGAAAAGCAATGGTTAAACTTCCTACATTGAACATGCGAGCTGAACGAGAACAGCTTGCCCAATTGATGAGTCAACCTTTTGCACGGCGGCCCGATTACAAGCAAACAAAACAATCTTTTGATCTGTTTGTGCAGGCTTTGCAAGACTCGAAGGTGATGGGATGTCTTGTGGCGATGCAATCTGGTTGAGTTCATTTACCAGTAGGGGTCGGTGGCAAATGTCACCACCAATTCCCCCGATTTCGAGGGTGGCACTGTGCTGATGCAAGCCCGAACCATCTTTCCGTTTACTTCGATTTCACAGGCGCCACAGCTGCCCCCCAAGCAGCCGGTTGGGATCGAAACGTCTGCGTTGCTAGCTGCTTTTAACCAGTCCTCACCAACGGTTTCCATGGTGGTTTGGCCATGGGGCCAACGCACAGGAATGCTGCTCATCGAGCTGTTATCGGGATGATCACTGCGGTTAAAGATAACGTTCACTCGGTGGTTCTTATCTGTTGGCACCGTCAATATCAAGTTGCTCGGCTCAATTCGATTTTTTTTATGGAATGGATTGTGTTGAGAAGCCTGTTCATTTGGTTTCGGTGTCGAAAGCTCACTGAGGGACGGCCGCACTATCAAACCTCAGTTTCAAATCTGACGTGATGAAGAACCTACTAGCGCAAGAGTGGTTCGAGATTGATGTGTTCTTCGAAGGCGTCCGCGAGTCGATCGAGCAGTGCTTCTCGTTGTCTGCTGTGATGCCGCTGCTGCTCGGTGAGCGGCGGCAACCCTTTGGTCGCTCGGAGTTGGTTGAGCCAGCGCCGTCGCCAGGGGCCGCTTTCAAACACTCCATGTAGATAAGTGCCTATCACCAAGCCTCCCTCCTCCCCGAAAGGTTTGACCCAGCCCAGCTCGGCTTCACCGCACAACGGTTCGCAAGGGGCCGATGCTGTGGTGCGGCCGTAGTGCAGCTCAAAGCCTTCAATCCGAAGCGGTGTGGTTCCTTGGGGCCAGAGAGCTGCACTGCTGCGTTGTCGCAGTGCTTTGTTTTCCGTGAAGATGGTGTGAAGCGGAAGGAGGCCGAGCCCGGTTTCGCAGGAGTGAGCGCCACCTTCGAGGCCCTGGGGATCCTCAAGCTCCTGGCCGAGCATCTGCATGCCACCGCAAATGCCGAACACGTGGCCTCCCCCAGCGCTGTAGGCCTGTAGGGCGGCCGCAAGTCCACTGCTGCGCATGGCAAATAAGTCTCCCAGGGTTTGCTTGCTGCCCGGAATCACCACGGCATCGGGCACGCCAAGCTCTTCCCCTGGAGCAACCCATCGCAGCTGCACTGTGGCTTCCGTTTCCAGAGGATCGAGATCAGAGAAGTTGCTCAACGACGGCAAGCGCAACACGGCGATGTCCAGGTCGGCGGTACCCCGGCTGGGCTTTCGCTCGAGCAGGTCGAGGGAGTCTTCGGGGGGGAACAACTCATTGAGCCAGGGCATCACTCCCAGCACTGGCACTCCGGTGTTGTCTTCCAGCCAGGTTCTCCCCTGATCAAACAATTCGCGGCGGCCGCGGAACCGGTTGATCAGGATTCCTTTGATCAGCGGTCGTTCCACGGGTCGAAGCAAGGCGAGGGTGCCAACGATTTGGGCAAAGACGCCGCCCCGTTCGATGTCGGCGACGAGCAAACAGTTGGCTCGTAGATATTGCGCCAATCTGAGGTTGGTGAGGTCGCGGCGCTGCAGGTTCACCTCCACAGGGCTGCCGGCTCCTTCCAGGACTAAACGTCCTTCAGGCCATTGCTGCTGCAGTTCGCTTAACCCGCTGCGAATGGCTTGCCAGCCTGGGCGAAACCAATCGCGGTAGTAATGCTCGGCGCGGGCGGTGCCGACGCTTTGACCTGAATGGATGACTTCGCTCGTGCTGTCGCCCTTCGGTTTGAGCAGCACAGGGTTCATCGCGCAGCAGGGCTCAAGACCGGCTGCCCAGGCCTGCATCGCTTGGGAGTAGGCCATCTCGCCTCCCGCGCCATCAACCCAGGCGTTGTTACTCATGTTCTGCCCCTTGAAAGGCAGGGGTTGCTCTCCCTGACGTTTCAGGACCCGGCAGAGGGCTGCTGTCATCAGGGTTTTGCCGGCACCACTGGAGGTGCCGAGCACCATCAGCGGGCGCTGCATCGCAAGCATCGTTTCAAGACATCCTGCGCCGAAGCCAGTGTTGGAGCCACTCGTTCCAAGACACCGGCAGATGTAGAAGGTCTGGAGTGTCGTCGAGCAGTTGGCGGCCGAGGGGCGTCAATCGGAATCGGCTGGTGAGGCCCTGGCCATCCACTTCCCGGCGCAGGACCCCAACGCAAATCAGCCAACGCAGATCGTTCTCGAGAGAATCGCTGTTGCGATACCAGCTCCCCTTGCGTTGATACAGGCGCGGGTTGTTGAGGAGTTGGCCCGCATCCAGCCCCTGCTCTTGAAGACCGCGATAAACAGCTTCAGCAAATGGCAGGCAGCGCATCGCCCTACTGGCCCGATTGCGGCTGCGTTGGTCGAGCAGGTCGGTGGGGTGAGCGATGGCAATGCGGCCTATTCCTGGCAGCCTACGAACCGTTGTTCAGCGTTGTGTTTTCGTGCTCCTCCTTGCCTCGGCGTCTCCCGCCCGTCGACGTTTGCTGGAGCAGGCGGCGATCCCCCATCGTGTTCGGGTTAGTGGTGTTGACGAAAGCACCATTCATGATCGAGACCCAAGGGCACTCGTGCAGCAGCTGGCGTTCGCCAAGGCTTCAGCTGTTCAAAGTTGTCTGGAACCCTCCGTTGATGCCGAGATCACAGCTGTGCTCGGATGCGATTCGGTGTTTGTTTTCGAGGGTGAGGTGTTTGGAAAGCCAGCCGATGCCAAGGAGGCGATCGATCGCTGGCAACGCATGGCTGGTGGGAGTGGAGAGTTGCTGACCGGCCACTGTTTGGTCGCTGATGGACAGGGGGCGACCATGGCTTGCGTTAGCACCGTGGTGCAATTCGCCGCGCTTCGTTTGGGAGAGATTGAAGCGTATGTGGCCAGTGGAGAGCCATTGAACTGTGCGGGAGGCTTTGCCCTCGAAGGGCGCGGTGGGTTGTTGATTCGCGGATTAAATGGTTGTTACTCGAACGTGATCGGCTTAAGCCTGCCCTGGTTGCGCACTGCCCTAGAGGCGCACTGCGCTGGTTAATCACGGTGTTGGCTTCCACCGTGCTGGCTTCGACGGTGTTGGGTGCACAGATGGATAAACCACCGCATCATGGGGTCGATTTGTAGAACGTTGTTGTGTGGTTTCTACTCAGGCAACGCTTTAAAAGTTTTTGTTGTCTTGTTGTAGTGGCATTGCTCGTGCTGCCACTAACTAGTCGGGCTTCATTGATTGACTTGACGCCTAAAAATGGGCCTACTCCTGTCACCCATGGCTACCCAGAATTTACACAAGAAGGCAAATTTGAGTTAGCCAAGGTTCGTATTCTTGGGGTGCCGGCGATCAACGTGGCAACCCTTGTTCCCCTTTAGGAATCATCATCGATTGGCGCCTCTGTTCGTGCTCGTGTGATTGAAGGGAATTTGCGTGCTTTGTATCACCCAGATCAGATTTGTTCATGGAGTGAGCGACTAAGTGAGGGTATCCTTAACTCAATTTTGGAGGGAAAATCTCAAGTTTGTCGTGCTGGTGAGCGTTATGGATTGATGCGATCGAATGAGCCCATCGCCCTGAATATTGTCCAGGAAAATAATGGTCTTTATGAGATATCAGTTCGCGTGTCTGGCCGTGAAGCATCGTTTCCGCTGCTCACAATAACCAATGCAGATGCAGAGATTAATGGCCTTGATGAAAAGGCTTTGGCTGAGCTTTGGCGGGATCGTTTGGAAAAGCGTTTGAACTATGCCCGGCAGGTTTACTCCCCAGAACAGCTGCAACATCGTTTTCGCTTGGCCTTGCTGATGGAACTTCTGTTGGGTGTTGCTGTGGCGGCGACTGTTCTGCTCTGGAATCGGTTGCGTCAGCTCACCACTCGGTTGCAACGTGAGCACTTAGAGCGTCATCAACATCATCGGTGGAGCGAATTGCGTCTTCATTTCGAGCAGGCACTCACGATTGCTGTGCTCGCACTAATGCTGACGGAGTTGGTGTTGATGTTGGTCTTTGGTGTGATGGCGATACCTGGTCAACTGCCATTAAGCATGAAGTTGCTGCTGCAACCGTTGCTGGCAATCGCCAAGTTTGTCTTCATTAGTTTTTGTGCTTATTTGCTGCGTAGTTTGGTCACCTTCTTACTACGCCAGTGGTCGGCAGCTATTGATGTTCCTTTGCAGGAGCAAAATCGCAGACAACAGCGCTATCGCAGTCTTGTCCGAATTAGTCATCGATTGGTCAATGTTGCCGGCATTTTGATCGTTGGTTTTTGGATTGTGCTCGATGTTCCAGGGGTTCGCTCCACATCGACATCGTTGTTGTTAGCTGGTGGTGCTTTATTAGGTGCGTTGGCCTTCGTTTTCCAAGGTCTTTTACGTGATTTTTCCACGGGACTATTAATGCTGCTTGAGGATCGTTGTGCGATTGGAGATTGGATCGAGGTGGATGGAATTCAGGGTGAAGTGATTGATGTTGGTCTATTTAGTACCCAAGTTCGTTGCCTCGATCAGCGGGTCAATGTTGTTGATAATGCGTCTATTGTTCAAATGCGTAATCACACAAAACTTCGTTCGGGTAGTTTGATAACACTGTTGATTTCGCACCGGCAAACCGATCTCGATGTTGTTTGCCGAGTGTTGGCTGCTGAGATTTCAGATTTTAAGCAAGATCACCTTTGGGGCTCTCGACTGATTGCGGATCCGATTTTGCGTGGTGTGAAACGTACATCCGCCCTAGGCGTCCACATGCAAATTTTGTTGGTGACCAGAGCCGGTGAACAGTGGACAACGGAACGGGAATTCCAGCGTCGGATTCTGAAGGCGCTTCATCGGCGTGGTGTGGACCTTGCCGATGGCTTGGAAATTTCTCCATCAGGCCTGCTGCCCTCAGGAGCGCGTTAAACCGGTGTGACCAGTTTTGTTTTCATTGAATCAATAAACACCTGATTAGCGGAGTAATAAATTTCGGGTTCCTGAGACTGCTTGCATAAAGAGCAAAAGGGCAACGATCACATTGGCGCTGATATGGAGGCGTCTGATTTGCATATTGCGGCCAATGCTGGGTTGCATCGCTGTTGTTGCCAGGAGCAGGGCGATGAGAGCCATCCCCATCCAAAAGTGAGATTGCCAGAACAACGCCGTCCATGGCTGATCGCTTAGTCGCTCAACGGCCGGTTGGAGTCCGAGCAGTAAGAGTCCGATCCAGCTCGTGGCGGCCCAGGCCAGGCGTTGCCAAATCAGCTTGGTCTTTAAAACTTTGCTGTAGCTGAACAGCACCACCCCTGCGACCAACACCAAAGCAAGCGGAGATGTGGTTTTGAGCAGGCTGACGCTGAGGGCAATCGGAATGGCAACAAGAATCCCTCCCACGGCCCAGGCCGCATGTTGGGCATGTTCAATCGGCACCGTGTCGGCGATGGGGTTGAGATCGAGGCGTTTTTCGCGGGCAAGGATTCCGAGACGCACCGTGGCCCCGAACACGGGGTAAACAAACAAAATCATCAACACAGGATGAGCCAGGCTCAACCAGTCGTGGGGGCTGATGGATTCCATGGCCAACAACGATCACGACGTTTCAAAGACTATGTTCCATCGATGATCGCTCCGATGGATCAGTCGTTTTGACGTGTGGTGTTTGAGTCGTGCTGAGATCTTTGAGCTTGGGTGGAGCATAAAAAAAGCCTTGCTCTCCTAAGAAAAAGGAGGCAAGGCTTGAAAAGAGGAGCAAAAGGTATCTCTTGTCCTTGGTATGAATTTGGAACTTAGACCTTGCGGGAGTAGTACTCCACCACCAGCAGTTCGTTGATTTCCAGGGCAACCCATTCGCGTTCGCAGCGACCGGTGCACTTGGCGCTCAACTTGGCTTTATCCAACTCCAAGTGGGGAGGGATGTTGGATAGGCCTGGGAAGGCAAGGTTGCCTTCGGCAAGCTGTTTGCTGCCTTTCTTTTCGCGGATGGCCAACACGTCACCGGGTTTCACCTGATAACTGGCGATGTCCGTGACACGACCGTTCACGGTCACGTGGCCATGGTTCACCAGCTGACGAGAGCCTGGAACGGTGGGGCCGAAGCCGAGGCGGAAGCAGATGTTGTCCAGTCTGCTTTCCAAAAGCTTGAGCAGGTTGGTTCCAGTGGAACCCTCCTGGGCACGGGCCTTTTTCACGTAGCGCACGAGTTGGCGCTCGGAGACTCCGTAGTTGAAGCGAAGTTTTTGCTTTTCTTCGAGACGGATTGCGTATTCGGAGCGCTTGCGACGGGCTTGGCCGTGCTGACCGGGGGGATAGGACCGCTTTGCGGCCTTCCGGGTGAGACCAGGGAGGTCTCCCAAGCGCCGCGTGATCCTCAGGCGAGGGCCGCGGTAGCGAGACATAAGTGAAGGGAGTTAGATCAAATCGCGCGATCTTTGGCCATGCTGGACCCATTACTGGTGCCAGCGCATCCATCGATGCACGAATCTCCCATCTTATCCAATGGAGACCAACCCAATCGCTGGGCTGGTTTGAATCGGCGACTTGCGCTGCTGTTGCTGGCTTTGATCGGTTTTTATCGAGCCTTCATATCGCCTCTGCTCGGTCCTCGTTGCCGCTTTACGCCCACCTGCAGCGCCTACGGACTGGAGGCGATTCAGCGCCATGGACCATGGCGCGGTGGCTGGCTCACGCTGAAACGTGTCCTGCGTTGCCATCCCTTCACGCCCTGCGGTTGCGATCCGGTTCCTGATTGATGCACGACTTACGTCTCTATAGCCGTGAGGGCTGCTGCCTTTGTGCGGGCCTCGAGGAGCGCCTGCGACAGCTGGATTTAGGCAGCCTTCAACTGGTGCTTGTCACAGTGGATATCGACCATCCCGAGACTCCCTCCGAGTGGAAAGCCCGTTACGACCTCGAAGTTCCAGTTCTGGTGCTGGACAGCAAAGAACTACCGCGGGTGTCGCCGAGATTGTCGGGGGATGGATTGTTGAAGTGGCTTATAAAACAGTTGCCGCATTAAATAGCGCTGAAAATGTTGTGCTAGAAGCAAATATTGATAAGTAAATTACCCTAAAATCGTCAATAAGTTTCGTTCGTTCTGAACACATGTTTTTTGGAGATGATCCCTGTTAAATTACCTTTTTTGGGGAAGCGGTTTGATTGTTGGATGAAATGTCATTGGCTAATTGATGAGTTAAAACCTTTTTTAGGCCAGCCACTTTTCTTCTTGCCCGGATCGCTTTAGAAAGGCCTCAGGATTCAGGTTGATCGGAGTTTTCGATGGGTCAGCTCCTGGATGAGCTTCTCCGAGACGTGGGCATCAAGCCCCCCGCCGGTGGGACCAATCCGCAGATCGAGGCCGTCACCAGCGACTCCCGCTTAGTGGGCCCAGGCAGCTTGTTTGTCGGATTGCCTGGTGAGCGGGTCGATGGAGGTTTGTTCTGGCGCCAAGCCTTAAACGCGGGTGCCGCGGCGGCGGTGATTGGTCCTGCTGCTGCTGCCGCGGATTCACCCGGGGATAGCGATCAAGTTGTGGTGGTGTCCGATCCAGTGGCCAGCACGCTTGGTGAGCTGGCGGCGGCGTTCTGGAACCGACCGAGTGAGCGCATGGCGCTGTTGGGTGTGACCGGGACGAATGGAAAAACCACCACCACCTATCTGATCGAACATCTGGCCCTGGCCTGTGGACGATCCACCGCGTTGTTTGGCACCCTTGTGAATCGGTGGCCTGGCCACAGCATCACCGCCACCCACACCACGGCGTTTGCTGATCGCCTGCAGGCCCAACTGGCGGAGGCGGCATCGGCTGGGAGCCAGCTGGCGGCGATGGAAATCAGTTCCCATGCCCTGGCACAGCACCGGGTGGCGGGGTGCCGGTTTGCTGGAGCTGTGTTTACGAATCTCACCCAGGACCACCTCGACTATCACCTCTCGATGGAGGACTATTTCGAGGCAAAAGCCCTGTTGTTTTCGGAGGAGTTGCTGCAGGCCGGCCCGGCCCGGGCTGTGGTGAATGGCGATGACCCCTGGGGGGTGAAGCTGGCCGAACGGCTTGGATCGCAGTGCTGGCGCAGCTCTCTCACCGATTCCACGGCGGAGTTGCGCATGGAGGATCTCAGCATGACCAGCCATGGGGTTTCAGGCCGTTTGATCAGTCCGTTGGGAGAGGGTGCGTTTCAGTCGCCTTTGTTGGGTCGCTTCAACTTGATGAATCTGTTGCAGGCGGTGGGTGTTCTGCTCCAGCAGCAGTTACCCCTGTCAGACCTGCTGCGGGCGGTGAGCGATTTCCGAGGCGTGCCTGGACGTATGGAACGGGTGCTGTTGGAGGACGCGATGACCACCACGCTCCCCACGGTGCTGGTGGATTACGCCCACACGCCGGATGGCCTGGAGAATGCCCTGGCTGCAGCACGCCCCTTTGCCGAGGGCCGGCTGATCTGCGTGTTTGGCTGCGGTGGTGATCGCGACCGGGGCAAGCGTCCTCAGATGGCTGCGATTGCGGCACGCCTAGCTGACCGCGTCGTGGTGACGTCCGATAACCCACGCACTGAGGATCCCCTGCGCATCCTTGAGGATGTGGTGCAGGGCATTCCGAGCGGCGTCGATCGGGTGGTGGAACCAGACCGTGGGGCGGCGATTGCCCAAACGATTGCCGAGGCTGATGCCGCTGATCTGGTGTTGGTGGCCGGTAAGGGCCATGAGGACTACCAGATTCTCGGCACCAAGAAGGTGCACTTCGACGACCGAGAGGAAGCGCAACAAGCACTGCGTCGTCGGCTTCAACCTTGATGCTTAGCGAGGGCCTCACTTAGCTGGACGAGTTCCTCATTTGAGGTGGTGATGTGGGTGCAAGCCCTGAGGCAAGCCGGGTCGGCAAGGTCTCGGATCCAGATCTTTTGTTTGCCGAGTGCCGTCACGACGTCGGCCGGTGGAGGAGCATTCTCCAGCTGAAAACTCACCAGGCCGCTTGTGGGTGGCACCGACAGCAGCGGTGTGATCCCATCCATCGCATTCAAGCTCTGCCAGAGCGTTTGGCTGTGCTGACGAATCTGATCGAGCCGCTCTTCGGCGGATCCCTGCTGCTCGATGAGCTCGAGTGAGCAGCGCAACCCTGCCATCAGCGGCACGCAGCTGGTGGCCACTTCAAAACGACGGCTGTCGTGATGAAAGGGATCCTCTGCCTCGAAGACGGCTTTGCTTTCGTCCTTCAAGCTCCGCCAGCCGATCAGGGTGGGCTGGCCCTGCTCGAGCACCCGTTGGGAGAGGGCAACCCCGCCGAGCCCCTCGGGTCCAAAACACCATTTGTGGCCGGTAAAGCCATAGATGTCGGAGGCGGCAGCTGCGGCTTGCACGGGGATCTGCCCCATGCTCTGGGCTGCATCCACGAGCAGAAACGGATGCTGGTGGTGCTGCTTGAGCTGATTGGCCACCGCTTCAATCGGCATCACTTGGCCGGTGTTCCAGAGCAGATGGCTCAGCACGACGAGGCGTGTGCGGGGGTGAAGAGTGGTCTCCAGGCTTTGGAGTACCCCTGCATCGGTGTCGCTTGCTGTTCCCCGCAGATGCTTCACCGGAAGGGTATCGATCACCAGCTGTTCGCGGCGGGCGAGCTCAACGCAAGCGGCCACCACCCCCGGGTGCTCGCAGTCGCTAATGAGCAGGTGGTCTCCGCTGCTAAAGGGCAGGCCCCATAGCGGTAAAACGCAGCCACTGGTGACATTTTCGGTGAGTGCCATGCGGTGGGGGGGGACCCCACACCATTGGGCCAGCAGACGGCGGGTGCGATTCACTTCCGCGGCAATAAACGGCCACAGATCGGTGGTGAAGGGTCCAAGCTCCTGAATGCGGTGCCAAGTGGCGGTGATGGCCTCCAGGGATGCTGTGGGTAACGGGCCTTGGCCGCCGTAGTTGAAGTAGGTCTTGTTCTGCAGGGCAGGACACAGTGATCGCAACTTGTTCGTGTCCATCTGGCTTTTGGCTGGCTAGGGTGTGACTAAAGCTGTGACTAAAGGTGCCCTTTCGGAAGCATCCGACATACGTGCGTAAAGCACGAAAGGGGTACCAGTTGCAGCGTGGCGTCCCGAGGGACGTTCAGCCAGTCATAGGGAAAACGATTTGGGTTGAGGCTGCTGGGTCGACCTATCGAATTGCCCAGCGTCTCTCGCCAGCGTTTGCGGCCAAGACCGATCGACTCATTGCTGAGGCTCGAAATGAGGTCTCGCTCACTGGTGAGGAGCTAATTGATTCGCTCCCTCAACGGTTTGACCTTAAAAATTTTGAAATTGTCGATCTGTTGCTTGAAGGCTCTGATGTCGCCGTCGAGGGAGGTCTAATCACTCGTGAACAAGAGAGCAGATACAGAGCTGTTCTGAAGGGAGAGGAGCCGCCTCGACAACACCTGTCAAAAGACGAGCTGATTCAGCAAGCCAAGGCGTTGAAGTCACCTGCAGCGCGTACCGAGATGAGTTGGAAGAGTGCTTTAGACGGTTTCTTGGAGCACGCAGGTGTCACTCACCCAACGGCTGCCACAAAGCAACACGCCATTGCCTATCGATCCTGGTTGTTGGAACGCCTCAATCCTTCAACCGTTAAAACGCAACTCGCCTTTCTGAGCGGTCTTTGGTCGGTTCTTTGTGAGTTACGACCTGATTCCACGCATGTCTTTCGAGGACTGAATAAACGAATCAAGATTGTCAAAGCCAGAAAGCCTGACATCACCATCATCGATCCATCGCAGTGGGAGGGGGCGGGAGAGCAGATGGAGATTTTTCAGTTCTTGTTTTTCACGGGTGCTCGTCTTGCTGAGATTGCTGGTTTGCAAGCGGAAGACTTGCTTGATGATCAGATTCTTATTCGACCTAACGAGTTGAGGCCTCTAAAAACCTCATCCTCTGAAAGATTTGTTCCCATTCATCCAAGACTTAAAGCATTAGCAACCGAGCTGCGAAAGATGAAGGGCTTTTTATGGCCAGGACAATACCAGGGGACAAATAAACGTTGGGGAGTAAACCTGTCAAAACCTTGTAGGAAAGTAGTGGGAGTTACCCCAAAAGGTTTTAGAGACCGAGCGGCAACGGTATTGCGCGCAAATAATATGAATGAAGCTGTCGTTGTTGCCTTGCTTGGACATACGCCCAACTCGATTTCAATGTCATACGGAGCTGTGCCATGGAGCGAGCTAAAACGCGCTGTAAGGCTCTTGTAAGGGCCTTGATTTTAGTTGGATGAAATCCATCACGCAGCGCCTTTCTCTTGTTGTAGGTGCTTCTAGGTAGCTCTGAGTAATAGGACCCTATAACAAGGGGAACAGCCGATGGCTTTCCACCATCATCAAAGAAAAGATGATTTAAACTCGTGGATTGGAATCCACGTAAAAGAAATGGGTGACTCTGAATGCCTTCGGGAGTAAGTCGTCATCTGCGTCATCAGACGCCAGGGAGAACAAGTCTTTAGGCAGCTTGTAATAGTACCCGTTATCTGATCCCGTAAGCGTGACGCTCTAACACAGCGGCACCACCATGAACTCAAGTGAAATGAGATCCATTTATGGGTTATTAATTCGGTTCGTGATTTGCGTGGTAAGTGCTATAGGCGGAGCCTACGGCAACACCTCCCAAATCGAATCTAAGTGAATACTAGTTAGATGATTTATATAAGCCTCTCTCAGTGTAAGCAACGGATGATTAGTGGTATAATTAGCTTTTAGTTCATGTTTATTCCTTGATTGAGAGAGTGGTGATATTGGAGAAGCTGCAGAGAATAAGTAGCTTGCTAAGAACAATTTATTGCCAAGATGATTGATAAAAAAGGACCTCATTTGTAATTATTCTTTCGTAAAGCTTTGTAGGAACAGCCAAAACAAAACCCGCACCAAAGGCAGGGGCTCCGAAAACTCAACGGAGCTGTACTCATACCCCCACTCCGTTCTTGGTCCCAACGAAAAGAAAAAACAATCAATTAAAGGAATTTTCGGGAAGTAAATATAAGTTTATCAAAAGCATCTACGAACATCACGAATAATATAGACTGCAGGACTCTCTAATAAAAAGCAGAGCAGAAGCTATGCGAGCAAACAAACTTAAATTACACCTAGGGAAGGCTATTAGCGCAACCATAATCGTCCTTGGGAGCCTAATGTTAATAGTAGGAATATCGAAATTTATCTACAGACTTCCTGAGATATCAATTAGTGATATGGCGATGTCTGCGATTGGCATAGCGGCTCTCATTGCGGCCAAATCGAAAGCTTGCGTAAATTTTCTAATCCACCCTCAATCCAATGCAAATGTTGAAAGAACTATACTTGCTATTGGCATTTTTACATGCATAGGCATTACGGCTGTAAAAATAATTCTGGGAAATAGTGAGTTTTACCAAAATTCTTTGGACGAGAATAGCCTCATTGAGTGGTTAACTTTTTTGCTGCTTATTGTTTCTGCATATATACATGCGTGCATTGGGCTAACCAAGGAGTTTAAGGAAGGCAGGCGCTATTTCTATGCAACCTCTTTTGCATTATTTATTCTTGGAATGGAAGAACTAAGCTGGGGCCAAATGTTGTTCAAATGGGAAACACCTAACCAACTTGCTTTAATCAACTCCCAAGGAGAAACAACGCTTCATAACATATATGGCATCAATACTTTGATTGATCCGCTGCTACTGGTAGCACTAACAGTGGCAATTCTACTGACAATTTCCCTAAAAACGGATAACAAAAAATCAGATACGTACTCATATGCTCTTGAAATAATTACGCCATCCAAAAGCATCCTTCCAGTGATAAGTTTTGCCTGGATCATAACGTCATATATAGTTCTAAATCCGTCAGGCTCGTTGCTACAGCGTGGCGAAATTGAGTGGTCAGAGTTTCTAATATCATTCGCAGTTGCGATGCATTCTATTCAGCTATTAATTAGATTATGTAATAAGCATACAGAGCAAAGAATTTAATATCTGTATCACACTTCTCACCAATGGTTGGAAATAAGAGCGGCCAATCAAGGCTTGGCAAGGAGATCGCTGATTGCGTCTCTGGCCTACTTGTGATTAATAAATTTCCATTCAACCCATTTGAATAAGGTGAGGACGATCCAGCTGAATAGTGCCCTAAGGAACGTGACATAGATGAAGATCTCACGGGTTCACCTGCAGCTGGGATGGTCACACTCACGCATGGGACCCCTTGGGCTATGCCTCTTCGTGATGCTTCTGATCCCGAAGGCAGTACTAAGCCAAAGCTCGAAAGAAGTTGTTGTCACCAATTGCTACGACGGAGACACCTGCACCAGCAGCACTGGAGAAAAGATCAGGTTGGCTTGCATTGATACCCCTGAATTACGGGGTAAACGCGCAGAGCCTGTCCCTGCGAAAGAAGCACGTGACTACCTCAGAGAACTGGTGGTTGGTCGCAAGGTCACCATTCGTCGTATCACCACTGACCGTTATCGACGAACCGTGGCAGAGCTCTTCATAGATGGATCCAATGTCCAGCAACAGCTAGTTGCCAGTGGACACGCCTCGATCTATTGGCGTTATGCAGATCAGTGTCCCTGGATCCGGTAGCGCTGCGAAGAAAGATTCAGACTTGACCCTCAACAGATTCCTTCGTCATCCAGTCGAGGAGGCGTTCAATGACCTCACCTTTACTTTTCAGGCCCCACTGCTGACGACGACCTTCAATGGCTTCTGCCATCTCAGGAGTCCCTCCTAGCTAGCCAAATCGAAAGCAGTTTGCTCATCTGCAACTTCTTCACCATGAACTTCATACCATTCACCAAGTAGATCGAGCCATTTCTGTTGATACTCAAGAAGAAGATTTCCTTGTGTCGATACAACAGTCACAGGTTTATCCTCTTCAGGATGAGCAAATAAAAGACTTGTCCGTGTGATTGGTGATGGAAGCTGGTCTTGATAAAGATCACTTATTGCAAGGGAATATGCAGCTAGTTGAAGTCTCTGCTGCTCACAATATTTGGGGCTGACAAACTTTCCAGGACGCTTGGTCTTGTAGTCAATAAGCACTACATCCCCTTTGACAAGCATGACTCCATCACAACTCCCTGCATATGAGCCAACACCAGTAATCGAATAGTGGAGAGGAATCTCCACAGCCAAGGTTTTGGTGGCTCTTGAGACAAGGCTTTGAAGTGGGTAAATCCACTTCAAATGCTTTTCAATAGGTGTGTGGTCGTGGCTTTGTAACCACTTCTCCATTGCCAAGTGAACTGCAGTGCCTCGTTGGGCTGATTCTCTGGTAACTGCATCGTGATCAATATCAGGCTCAGACTTCTTCCACCTCGACTTATCAAATGGGAATCTCCATCCCAAGATCGAAGTCACATTGGGTGCAACCCTTCCACCGGATTCATAGAGACCAAATGACCGTCCCTTCGGGAACCAACGCTCACTCACCTGCTTTGGTGTGATTGGTTCAAAGACGGGAGGCTGCATCTCGTTTGAAATTGCTGAGAAACGAGACCCATCCATTTTGACTGGACTGTGGATTGATGTCTTTGAGTGTGACCAATGACTGGGCCACCTCGACAAGGACCTTTGGATCCCTTATCAGGGGTGGACCCTGCGGAACCTCTGCTGTCTATACGGTCTCTCTACGTCTTGCTAATCGTACTCCTGAGTGCATGGGTACTGGGTGCTGCTCTCCGATTGAGCGCTGAGTTCGCCGGATGATGAGTCCGCTGAGCGATGGCGGCTCTGTCTTCGGGTGTCCTTGGAGGCACTTGCATCCTTGGCGGTGCGGTGGCGAGGGATCGACCTGCTGCCTGATCTATCAACACAGAGGTGACAGAAGAGAGAGATGGAGTGATCAGCGATATGAGCGCATAGCTGGATAGGGTCCGCAGAACTTTGGTTCAACTCAGTAGTGATCAACAAGCCGAACCCCATCCTTCAGAAGGCTTGGAAGGTCATCACCTGGCGGTGGCGGTTGCAGCTTGCGGTCAATGCACCGTTTGGGTTGCTGTGGGTGGCAGACAAGACCAACCCAGCTGTTCACGCCTTTGACATGTCAGTGCTTGCAGCACTTCATGCCGAGTGGCTAGCTCCAATGATGGGTATTGCTTGAGTCAAAACGTGCACCGAGATTTGCCTTATTTCTAAGAAAGTTTGAGCTGATTCAGTCATCGCTGATATGGATTTAGATCCTGATTCGTTATCGCAAGTCGAGGAAGCGTTTATTTCTGTGGGGTTGCGGAATGCCAACTTAGTCTCCGTTGATTTCAATTTATGCATCAACCAATAACCAGAAGACCTGTTCTTTTCGATAAACCCCAATCATAGCTACAATTTAAGGCTATAATAAAGTTCCCTCAATATATTCATGGCTGTTACTAAATTCGATCAGTTGCATAGAGACATCATCATTAATTCTGATATTTACGGAGGAATGAAGAAGCCAAAAATTCTTGGAGCAGGTTATGGATTTGAGGGAATTAGTGGGATCCCTGGTCTTCAGTCAAGAAAAGGTATTGAGAATGCAATTTTAGCTGGCGCAGGGGTAGTGGCACACCTTGTCGATCAGGAAAATATACCGCTTAGAAACGTGACTAGTGGCACATCAAGTGCGGGAGTATTTGCTGCTGGCTTTTCGGATGCACCGGTAAAAGAAACGTTTATGGATGCAATGCCTATCGAATTTAGTCATCCAATCCTTCCTTCCAGTATTGATCCAAATAATTTTGAGATTAAACTGAATACAGAGGAAACAGTAAATCCACTATATGCAGCACTAAATCCAAACTACGAATTTAATGAGAGGCAAACCGTCGTGTTGTTTGGCTACTTCGGTAACAGACTCGAAAGTGATGCAGTTGGTGCTATGTACCCTATCAAACTAAATATTGTTGAAGGCAAGAAACCGCTACAGCTTGTAACGACAAAAGGTTTAGTTAAAGCAACTGGTCTTAGTAAAAAAAGTAATAATCCCTATGATGCTTTTAATGGCCCAACTCTTGTCGGCGCTAAATTAAGCAAGCTAAGCTTGGCAGGAGATTATGGGCCGGATGGATTTGATAATGCCGTTAAAAATCATGGTGTTGAATACTATGGTACAGACAAAAATCTTTTTAGACTACGTTTGTTCACTTCTGGTGGGTTCTCTCCTGATGGAGTAGGAGGTTTGCTTCCAGACCAATTTGATAAGTTTTTTAAATTAGTAGCAAAACAGGAAGATGGAACGAAATCAGAAATTTCCGTTGCTAAAAGGAAATATAAAGTCAAAGGTGGAACTCTAAAAGTCCTTGGCATCGCTGATCTTGGGCAAGGGAGAGAGGTGGAAAATGAAAATACTTACTCAGAAGATCATGATAATCAATTCGACCTTATTATTCGAGCATCGAGTAGGAAAGCGGTAAAATCCTTAAAAGAAGTTGTCCTGCCCGATCCTCGCTTGAACACACATAGTCCCATTTATAATCCTGGTGGGCCTGGAACTGACTTAAGTAATCAGATAACTTTTACTGAACCAAATGGTGGGCAAATTATTGCAATTGAAAACGCTATAAAAAATCCAAATACAGTCAGCTGGGCGAGCCAGAATATAAGTGATTACGACTCCGCTGATGACTTTGCAGTTGCATTTAGGCTTCGTGATCTAGTTACTGGATCGACCCTTCTAACTGCAAGCTCTATTGAGGCTGACAATGCAATCAAAGATGGATATAACTTTGTCGACGTACCATTTGCAGTTAATTCAACAGACAGCTTCTCTAAAGATGTCGTGGAACTTATTAACTCTGACACAGGGGATCTGGTTTATGCATCCAGTAAAAAACGAATTAAAAAATTCCTTGATCTTGGCTATGAAAATAATAGAACCGTTTTCACTTCTTACAATAAAAAATTTAGGGGCCTTGATGCTGTATACCAGCTCCGTTCTGAGGTTGGAATGCATACCACTACTGCAGATAAAGATGAGCTGAATGATTTGCTTGATATTGGCTGGGAAAGAGCTGGTAAAGCTTTTTATAGTGTTGGGTTTGACAATATTTAGTTCCTAAGGATATTGATGGGAGATCGGTTTCAATTAAGAAATTTGACGTGCATTTCTCTTCATGCAAAATAGTATGAATGTAAATATTTTTACTTATTTTTTTGGTGACGATGCTATTTAACCCTTGATCGAAATGCCACGGCTTGGTGCTGATCAGAAGTCGATGCGTGCCCCTGTTGGGTGCGGGTAAGACTGGCGGCGTTGAACAGAAAGGATTCCGGGGTCACCCGAGCCATACCTGCTGGCGTTGATCAGCTGGGTTCTTACTGTCAGGGGGCGTATGGGTTAATTCGGACCCCGTTGCCTGTTTAGCCCCAGGCTTAAAAGGATTAAGCAGCTGGGTCAAGGGGTCACAGGGGTCATTGCTGATATGGATTTAGATCCTTGTTCGTTATCACAGGTTGAGGAAGCATTGATCTCCGCAAGACTGTATTGAAAGCCACCGTTGAGACCGTACCTTTTATGTAGTTAAGGCTATGCATCGCTTTCATCGTGAAATTACGAATGAATTCTTAAGGAAACTCTGCAGTGGCCTAAGATGTAGAAACAAATCTATCCATCATATATATTTTATGCCATCTCTCAAGAGGTTAATTCGTCAGTCGTCGCTTGTTGATGAAGATACTTCGTTTAATGAAATCCGTGATTTAGCAAATATATATCGTTCGTTTGCAAAAAGTGTTGGATCACGAAAGCCTAAAAATTCATTTCAACTTAAAAAGCTCATAAAGCAAATGCAAAGTTCTACTCAAGCGGAGGAAGTTTCCCCGAAAAATCTAATTGTATTTATTCGTGATCAAGTTAAACCATTAGATCTCTGGCTGCCAAGAGATTGGGTAGACGACAATCTTCCTACACAAACATGGCTACAAGAAAATGGTCTTTCATTTACTAATTCGTTTACGAACACATCGATGTGTTCTGTTTCACGTGCAACATTCTTTACTGGTAAGTATCCTGCTCAACACCAGTCTGATCTAATTCTTTCTGATATTAAAAATCCAATCTTGGACTCGCAGATTCAACTCGATCCCGAGCTGCCAAATCTCGGAAATATTCTCAGCGATCAAGGATATGATGTTTCGTTTTTCGGGAAGTACCACCTCAGCAAGACGGTGACAACTCGAAGCGGTGAAACCCTTTATCAAAATCCAACTGATTACGGTTTCCAGGCTTGGCAGGGTCCGGATGCTGGTCAAGACCAGGCTGCCGAACATGCAGGGCTAGGTCCAGACCAAAATGATCCACGATTTATTGATCAGGCTAAATCTTGGTTAAATAACAGACTTGACACTAAAAATAAGAAACCATTTGTGATGGTGGTTTCACTGGTAAATCCACACGATGTTTTGGCTTATCCAAATTCAATGGATGAATTTGGTTACGATGAATCGTGGCTAAAAGGCAGTATTGATAAATTACCACCGACATTTACTGAGGATAAGCTGAAAAACTTGAAGCCTGCGGTTCAGGAAGAGTGGACTCAGGCACAGCGTGGGGTAGGGCAGTTCTTCAACGAAGAACAAGCGCTTAACTATATTAATTTTTACGGAAATTTACTTAAAACAACTGATCATCAAATCGGCGAGATTGTAGGACTGTTGCGACAAAAGCACAATAAGATAGATATGCAAAATACGATGATAATGAGCACATCTGATCATGGTGAAATGGCGATGAGTCATGGTGGAATGACTCAGAAAATGTTTAGCGCCTACGATGAAGCCATCAAAGTTCCTCTGACCTGGTCTAATCCGTACTATTTTAAGAAGAAAGGTGGTCAGATTTCCGACTCTCTAGTTTCAACAATTGACTTTTTGCCTACAGCCTTAAACTTTTTAGGCATTGACAAAAAAGTTATCAGAAAGTCAGATCTTCGAGGTATAGATTACTCATCGATTCTTAAAAAAGCAAGTAGATCAAAAAGTAGACGCCTAGACGGAAATGACCTTCAAGATTCGATTTTATATACTTATGACGATATTTATGCTGGGCAGGATCCTCGCAATTCCTTCGGTAATGATTACGTCCATGGCTTGCTTCCCTCTAACAATCGCTTGCAAGCTATTCGCACCAAGGATTATAAATATGTTAGATACTCTTCAGGTGACAAAAATTATAATGCTAAGAATTGGGACGGAGAACTCTATGATTTGAGGCCGTTTGGTGGTGACTATTATCCCGATATTGATCCTGTAACTGGTGAATTAAATCCGTTTAAAGCTGCACCATTAGAGATGATTAATTTGGACCCTAAGGCTGAAGCAAAGCGCTTGCGTCGTGAGGCACTAGGTATAGGTAGTGGTCCTTTGGCTTCAAATGAGCAAAAAAAAGCATATAAGTCCTTGTCACGACAGCTTGATCTTGATATTTCGAATAAGTTACAGCCTCTTCCTCAGTCAAAAGCAAGGCCCCCTAGCTTTTTTCGTTATAACGGCGGCTCAAAAGGAGATGATTCGAATTACTCCTTTGGCGATCCAATTGTCAGATTTTTTCCAAAGACGACTTTAGGCACGAAAGATCTTGAGCTTTCATTTATTACTCAGGCAGGCCAATCATACAATATTAATTATAAATACAATGGAGAAAGTATTTCCGCGATTGAAAATATTATTGGTACGAATGGTCCGACCTATCAGTATATCCAAGGTCTTCCTGCTGACCTTTCGCTTTCCAATATATATATTGAGTGGATTGGTAGTGATGACACTGCGCTCACCCAAATGCTCTGAAGGATGATTGAATGTCACAGTTAAAAGCTTTTATTGCAGAAGCCCGTAAAAATCCTGAGATCCAAAGAGAGCTTGAGGGGTGTGCACTTGAGTCCTGGGGCGATTGTCATACTCCACTTGATGTTGATTCTCAGAAGGTCATTTCAGTCGCCTCACGTGCCGGTTTTTGTCTGACGCATCAGGATCTAATTAAAGCTCAATGCGAACACCTGGATCATTTTTGGAGATTTGAAATGGAAAATTCTTTTGTAGCCCGTAGGTTTCTTTCGCGCGTACAGTTTAATCTTTCAGCAGATGTCCAAAAAATAGATTACTACTATTGACTGGATAGAAAGCTCCTACATCTGCAGGTGACTTTTATTTCTTTGATCAATGCTTAGTTAGGCCTAAATGCTGTCCGATGCCTGGCACTAAATACGAATTAGATATTCCTGAAGTCATGCATTTATAGCATCACATGATGCTTGTCAGAATCGATTCAACAGCAATATCTTACCCATGTCCAAAACTTCTTAAAAATAACGTCAGTAACTTCGTCGTATATCCACTAAACGAAATACTGCGGCTGATCTTTCTGCTGCATTCGCGAGTTCTTAAGTGGTGTCGGATGCTGTTGGGTTCAGGAGGAAACTGGTTTTGTTCAAGATTTGCTGGATTTACTGAAATACTTTTTGAATGCTATCTATGTGACCGTTAATTAGTGCACACAACAAGGCCAGTGATTCAGGTCAGATGGCATAGGATTGAGTCGTTTTGTTGCAGGACTTGACTGACAACGTTGTCCTGATATGTATCTCATCTAAAGTTAATTTCTAATTTCAAAAATAATGTATTTAGCTCAATCAACTCGTAAAGACTCAAGTGGTGAGGCATTGATTGGTTTGATCGATGGAGCACAGGCAATTGTTATGACATTGCTAGTTATAGAAATGCCTGTACTGATAATTGAGTTAGTCGAGCATGTGAAAAGTTCTGAGGAGTTATTTTTTAATTTAACAATGGATATTTTTGGGTATTTTCTTGCAGCATTAATTATATATGATATTTGGTCGATACAAAAAGGTTTATTCCAATCCACTAAATCAAGTCCAAGTCAGAATTTGTCTTGTATCTCTTCGTTATGGTTGGCAACGCTTATTCCGCCGATGCTTTACATTGCAGAACATTTTGCGCAATTGTCTGACAGGGATTCGTTGATGCATGAAATATTAAATGGTAATGAGGTTTTGCTTTTCAGAACAATTACAATTTTTATTGTGCTCGTTACTTATCTAATACTATTTCTCTTCTCCAAAAAAGGTGATAATCAACTTGACAAGCTTTCTGTCGACTATAGCTCAAGGCTGCTGCGACTGAGAGTAATCGCGTTATCAGTCATCCTCCCCTTTTCGCTCGCAGTAGGATTCATTGCACAGGGAGGATATGTACTTATCCCATTCATATTATTTGTTCCTTTTATATTTGTTCCAGTACGGCCATTGCGTCAGGCTTAACCATAGTTAATAGCGTGGTATTCATTAGAATGTTGATTCTAAGGATGCTTTATAAAAGGCTCTTAGGTTTTCTCTGTTCTCCTGAAATTTTTGGGTCCTTTTTGTGCATACCTCTGTAAAAACATTGAGGTGGCTCTTTCGATACAGCTATCCGTAGCGACTGGGTGAATCACAGGTGGAGAGCTGATCAGAGTTCTTTCAGTTCATCGCCTTGATCTGAAGCGATGGATAGGTGAGCACCCAATGATGTCTCCATCGGGGTGTTAACCAACTGAAGTGTGCAGTCCCCACTTTCCAGGGGTGGGGCTGCACTTTTCAAAGTGGTGGCTCCGGAAGGTAACGGCTCTGGGGCTGCTCCTTTATGTGTCCCTCAGAAGATGCCTAGAACCCCTTTCTTCTTTTTGCAGTAGCCAGCACCAATATTCATCCAGCCTTCTCGGCAGGCTTCTCCATTGGTTGGAGCAACTTCGTAATAGATGGGTGATACGCATGTCGTTCCAAGCGTGTTCACGTAACCCAATGGGCATTGATCGTGACCCTCTGCCTTTGGTATTTCTTTCTGAGCCAATGAAGCTGAGGGAGCCACCAGGAGAGGTAGAAGGGCGAAGAGGAAGTAACGCATCAGAAGAGCCACCAGCCAGGTAATGGACCAATTTGATCAGCCACCGTCAACTTGGCAACCAACCAACGCGCCTGCCGCTGCTCCAACGGGAACTCCTACCCAACGTCCCTTCTCTCTAGATAAAGCAGCTCCAACCCCAGCACCTAGCAGTCCCCCAATAACGCTGCCTTGACTGCAGTCGTTGTTGTCAACTTTCGGCTGAGATACTGATGTCGCAGCACCTTCGCATGCGATCTCTACTTTCTCTGTCCAGTTCCTGACGTAACCAGGACGAGCCTTCGTTCCAGGCACATACTCCTCTCGATACTCATCTCGGAAGCACTGAGTTGTCCGCGAGTAACCAGCCTGGGACTCGGTTTGTGCATTCCCAGGACAGCTGATAGCAAGAGCTGCGCTGGTCAGTAGGAGGGCGGTCAGTTGACGGTGTAATAAGACCATCGATATTCATTGCATGTTGAGAATTTACCGAGCTTCTGGAAGTCAGCCCATATCCTTCTGGTGGGTCGATGTTCATTCCTTGAAATGCATCTTTAGGTGCTCACCCTTCTGCAGCTGCGCTTTGGGTCGCACGGGATGAGATATCTCAACGGAAATCTCTGAATCCTTTTTACATGTACATAAGGCCGCAAAACACCCCCATACCCCCTTCCGCTCTAAGGCTCAGCAGTAGCTCCCCAGTACGGCTCCACTGTTGCCAGCTAAAGCGTGTAATTCCTTCCAGAGCTGCTCTGCAGCGTCTCTGCGCAGGTGGATATGGGTCTTCAGGAGCGGAGAAGTGCCTCTCAGTTGTCTAAACGGGATTTCTTCACCGCCAAACCTGCTTCGACAGCAGTGCCCGCTGCAAGTGCAACCAGGCCATAGAGGAGTGCCGCCCCTTCCCTGTGGAACAGACGGCCTAGCTCGCAGGTTCAGGGTTGGTCGATCAATGGGTGATCAGCCTCCAGTGGCTACACCCACAACAATCGTCGCAATAGAAACCACGATGCCTCCCCACTTCACCCATTCCGTGCCGTGATCATGAGTGTTGGCGAAGAGAAGAGCGCCAAGCTGAATAACAACAAGCTTTTCGAACATGACAGAAGAGCCAATAGCGGCCTCTTTGTAACCTAGGGAACGTGTTCATGCAGTTACATTCTTTTTCAAATTATGTATTGCTTGTAACTTTTGGGCCACTTGTCAAGCGTCAGCAGCGGATACAGCAACAGCAGTAGTCATCACAAAAAAACCAGCGTACGAATGATGGTGACCTAGCCAGCTGGTGCGGCGAAGATCTCTTGCTTGGTGGGTGTCATGGCCCAGGGTTTTATCGGCTGATTATCACGACCAAATTCTGTGACTAAAGGTGTGACTAAAGCTCTCAGGGCTCCTTTATAAAAGCCCGTGCGCTGCAAGCGATCTGATCTTGTCTAAATAGAAGTGCGTCCTAGTTGAAGTAGGTCTTGTTCGCCAGGGCCGGCATCTGTTGGCGAAGCTGCATCGTGCTCAGACCTGTGGACTCCATCTTGATGGCCGACGACAAATCCCGTTTGTTGCGGCACTTGGGTTGTTGCAACTGAAGGAGGTGTCATTGAAATTGGCTTGGTGACTTGAGCGGCCGCCTGCTGCTGTATGAATTTCCTCGCTCAAAGCTGGCGTTGAGTCGAAATCGTTCGCGACCTTAGAAACACCCGTCTGTACAAGGTTGTCGCTTCTCCATACCGCCGTTGGTGTGTTCACCATCGCCAATCCGATTGGTAATTTGCCGATTTATCTCTCGTTCACCGATGGTGAGCGTCGCCGGGATCAAGCGATTGCCCGTAGTGCTGCGTTCACGTTCGTGGTGGCGCTGCTGCTGTCCACCTGGATTGGCAATGGCTTGCTTGATTTCTTTGGCATCAGCCGGGCCGCCTTCCAGGTGGCTGGTGGGGTGATTGTGGTGCTCATCGGTTTATCGATGCTGCGCTCAAAAACGCCACCCGAGCACCATGATCCGGAATCCGTCGAGCGTGACAAGAATTCAGCCGTGAAAGGGGTAGTTCCCTTAGGAATCCCATTGCTGGCCGGTCCAGGCACGCTCACGGTGGTGATCGCTGCACCCGAAGCGGCCACGCTGGCTGGACGGTTGGGCATCAGCCTTGTGGTGGTCTTACTAGCCCTAGTTGTGTACCTCATTTTCTCCGTTGGAGAGCGTCTCTCCAGTCGGTTGAGCGCGTCTGCACTTCAGGTGCTCACCAAGGTGATGGGTTTATTGCTCACATCAATTGCCATCCAGATGTTGATCACTGGATTGCAGGGGGCGTTTCCTGTCCTTGCTGCCGCCACGGGTCGCTAGGAGATCAAGGGATAGTGCCCTCAGAGCACCTGAACCACTTCACTCACCTCGGGGATTGATTCGCGCATCTTGCGCTCAATCCCCATTTTCAGCGTCATGGTGCTGCTGGGGCAGCTGCCGCAGGCTCCTTGAAGGCGCACCTTCACGATCGGACCGTCGATTTCAACAACCTCAACGTTGCCACCGTCGGCCATCAGGAATGGGCGCAATTCGTCGAGCACAGTTTCAACGTTCTCGAGTGTCAAGGCCTTGGTTTCGGTGCTCATCGGACGTCCACTTCAACTTTGATCCCAGCCTACGGAGTGCCCCCATAGGCTGACGAGAGCGGGTTCCACCCAAGGTATTGGCGCAAAACGACGGCACGTTCGATCCGGAAGCCAGCTACGACGCTGTGTTGGTGGGCGCTGGAATCATGAGCGCCACCCTCGCGGCGCTGCTGCATGAGCTGGATCCGCAGATGCGTTTGCTGCTCGTGGAACGCCTCGAGGCCCCAGCATTAGAGAGCTCCGCTGCGGTGAACAACGCAGGCACAGGCCATGCCGCGAATTGCGAACTGAACTACACCCCGATGCAACCGAATGGTCGGGTCGCCACCGATAAAGCTGTGGCCATCAATGCCGCCTTTGAGCGCAGCCTTGAGTTTTGGGGTTCTCTGCTCGAGCGAGGTCGGCTCACATCCACCGATTTTCTGCATCGAGCCGCTCATATCAGTGCTGTGTGGAGTCCTGCCAACATCGCTTTTCTCAGGCAGCGCTTTGAGCAGCTCAAAGACATCCCAGCCTTTGCTGAGATGCGATGGACCGAAGATCGCCAGGACTTATCGGAGTGGATGCCCTTGGTGATGGAGGGGCGCGATCCCACCCAGTCGGTAGCTGCCACCCGGATTGAGCGCGGAACCGATGTGGACTTTGGTGCGCTCACCCGCGCCTATCTGCTGCCGTTACAGAGCAGCGGTGCTCTCACGGTGCAATACGGCACCGAGGTGAGCAATCTCAAGAGATTGCGTCGCCCCAACATGACTGAAGGGGATTGGCGGGTGATCACCAAGGGGCCTTCCGGTCGGCGTGAGGTGCGAGCTCCCTTCGTGTTCCTTGGGGCCGGCGGTGGTGCCCTGCCGCTGTTGCAACGGTCTGGGATTCCTGAAGGCGACGATTTTGCTGGCTTCCCGGTGAGCGGCCTTTGGCTGGTGTGCAACGACGCAGCCCTGGCGGAACAGCAACGGGCCAAGGTGTACGGCAAGGCGGCGGTGGGGGCTCCACCAATGTCGGTGCCCCACCTCGACACCCGTTGGATGGATGGGCGTCGTTCCCTGTTGTTTGGCCCCTTCGCCGGATTCAGCAGCAAATTTTTAAAGCAGGGATCTCTGCTGGATTTGCCGGCCTCGGTGCGGCCAACAAACCTGTTGCCGATGCTGCAAGTGGGAGCCACCAATATTGAGTTGGTGCGCTATTTGATCAATCAGCTGCGTCAGACCCCAGCACAACGCTTTGATGCGCTGCGGGATTTTCTGCCGACAGCGCGGCAAGACGACTGGAGTTTGTCGGTGGCGGGTCAGCGGGTGCAGATCATCAAACGCAGCAAAGAAGGCGGTCGCCTGCAACTCGGCACGGAAGTTGTGGCTGCTGCCGATGGCTCATTGGCGGCGTTGCTGGGGGCATCGCCGGGGGCCAGCACGGCGGTGACGATCATGTTGGAGGTGCTGCAGCGCTGCTTCCCAGAACGGCTCGCCAGTGCGGAGTGGCAAGAACGACTTTTGGCATTGCTGCCAAGTTTCTACAGCGATCCCAAGAACGACCCGGACGTGTTGAAGGGGATGCGGGAGCGCAGCGATGGCCTGCTGGGCCTCAACGGCTGATGGCTGCCTTGGGCGTCACTGCTTGAGGTTCACCAGCACCCCCCCCGCGGTGATCAGGGCGATCCCGATCAGTTGCCCCACTCCCATCGTTTGTTGATAGGCGAAGCGACCAACCAGAACGATCGCCACGGTGCCGATGCCACTCCAGAGGGCATAGGTGATGCCAAGCGGAATGCTCATCACCACTTTCGAGAGCAGGGCCATGGCAATGGCGTAGGCCGTAAACACCAGCAGCGTGGGGACGGGTCGTGTCATCCCCTCGGAGAGTCGGAGGCACGAGGTGCCAATCACTTCGGCGCTGATGGCGAGAAGGAGCAGGGTCCAGGGATTGCTCACTGTTTAATCACCTAATCGACAAAAGCGATGTCGGTTGCCTTCAAACTGGGTTTGCCTTTGAGGATGGCAAGCAGTCCGCCTTCATCGGAGTCCCCATATCCTTTGCCGGTGCCATTTCCATTCAGAAAGAGCTGCCCTTTTTTCTCAAAATAAATAAGGTCATAATCTTTTAGAGCCAATTGCTTCAGGCCTTTCTTTGATTTTGTGCTGGCGAAACTCAATTTTGAATTAGCAGTCAAGCTGTTTGAAATTATTGGATCAATTAAGATGCGATCGCTTTCAGATCCTTTGAAACCAAGGACTTGATCGGCATTCTTTTTGCTGAAAGCCTCACGGGTTTCGAAGATGAAATCCGTTGCGCCTGCTTTTCCATTTAGTTTTTTACGGCCTTGGCCTGATATCACATCGCTGCTGCTATTGGCACTGCTCCCTGTATTGGTTGTTCTGCCTCCAGAGGAACCTGAACTTGACTGATAACCAGAAACGCCACGATCTCCATCTTTGAAAATACTTTGAAGCCTTGCCTCAGATGGCTTGCTAATCACTTTCGATAGATAGTCTTCAAAAATTCTGTGACCGATTGGATTGTCTCTTTTGATCGCGGCTGGAGTGAGGTGAGCGTCGGACCACTCAGGTGCGAGGCTTTTACCTTCCACGTATTTTTTAGTGAACCCCCATTCTGCATAGGTCAGACAAAATAAATACTCCCTAAGTACAGCTTGCGCGTAATCATCGCTTCCATCATCTATGTGAGAATAATCTGAATCGTCGTAGACTCCATTCGCGATTGCTTCGCGAAGTGCTTTATAGAGGTCTCCTGATATTCCACTTGCCTTACCATTTTTTGATGAGATATTCATCTCTTTTGGAAATGCTGCCGGCAGGGCAAATTGCGTGATTGTGTGCAATGCATGTTCCAGATTCTCTGTGATTTGTCTTGTTCCAGAAGGAGTGTAGGTCCCCCCATTAGATCGCAGATGCCAGATGAAGTCTGTTTGATGATGCTTGTCATTGACTTCGTCCCATCCCGATATTTTGCCGCTATCAAGGATTGGTGAGTATTCGTGATATTCGCCAACCCCAACTCTTTGAATAACGTTGTAACTTGTTAGACCTTTGAGGGCTTTTTCTCGCGAATTCTTGTTGATCCCAGTTGCGTTTGGATCGAGTAAGAGCTTAAAGGTTTCGGCAGTCTTATTTAAAAATTCAGTACTAACTTGAGGTTGCCCTCCAACATTTCCTAAGCCAAGAATTTTAAGCCCATAGACGTCGACTATTTTAGTAAATGGTCCGTATTTTGAAGTATTTTCAACGGCGCTAGTTTTATAGGCTGAACTCATTTGATTTTTAGAACCTAATTTAATTTTGCACTTGTTTGACCACGCCTAGTCGATATCCACACTTTATTAATGCTTTGTATTTCTGCTCCTGTCGTGATGGATGACGTCCTTGCTTTTTTTGCTGAGGAGGCCTCCCTAGGATTGGACCATTCAACGAGCCACCCAAGTAAGGGCTTCAACCCGCTGCATGACCGACGCCCCCGTTTCACGGATCCGTAACTTCTGCATCATTGCCCATATCGACCATGGCAAGTCGACGCTGGCGGATCGTTTGCTGCAGGACACGGGCACGGTGGCCAATCGGGACATGCAAGAGCAGTTCCTCGACAACATGGAACTGGAGCGAGAACGGGGGATCACGATCAAGCTCCAGGCCGCCCGGATGAACTACACGGCGGCCGATGGCGAGCAATACGTGCTCAACCTGATCGACACGCCCGGCCACGTCGACTTTTCCTATGAGGTGAGCCGCAGCCTGTTGGCCTGTGAGGGGGCGCTGTTGGTGGTGGATGCCAGCCAGGGCGTAGAAGCGCAAACCCTGGCCAACGTGTATCTGGCTTTGGAAAATGATCTGGAGATCATTCCCGTTCTGAACAAAATCGACCTTCCCGGCGCCGATCCAGATCGGATTAAGGCAGAGGTGGAAGCGATCATTGGCCTTGATTGCAGCAATGCGATCAACTGTTCAGCCAAAACTGGGCTCGGGGTGCCGGAGATCCTTCAGGCAGTGGTGGATAGGGTTCCGGCTCCTGCTGATGCGGTGGATGAACCCACTAAAGCGTTGATCTTTGATTCCTATTACGACCCCTACCGGGGTGTGATTGTGTATTTCCGGGTGATGAGTGGCCGGATTAGTTGCAAAGACAAAGTGCTGCTGATGGCCAGCAAGAAAACCTATGAGCTCGATGAAATTGGGATCATGGCGCCCAATGAGCGCAAGGTAGAAGAGCTTCACGCCGGCGAAGTGGGCTACCTCGCCGCATCCATCAAAGCGGTGGCGGATGCTCGGGTGGGCGACACGATCACGCTGTTCAATGCGCCAGCCGACGAAGAGCTGCCTGGATATGCCGAAGCCAAGCCGATGGTGTTTTGCGGGCTCTTCCCCACCGAGGCCGATCAATATCCCGACCTACGGGAAGCCCTGCACAAGTTGCAGTTATCGGATGCGGCGCTCAAGTTCGAGCCGGAAACTAGTAGCGCGATGGGATTTGGTTTCCGTTGCGGGTTCCTGGGTCTCCTGCACATGGAGATCGTTCAAGAACGGTTGGAGCGTGAATACGACCTCGACTTGATCGTTACTGCGCCATCGGTGATTTACAACGTGAACATGGTGGATGGCAGTGAAGAGTTGGTGGACAACCCCGCCACGCTGCCGGACCCGCAAAAGCGGGAATCAATCGAAGAGCCCTATGTGCGCATGGAAATCTTTGCGCCCAATGATTACAACGGAGCCCTGATGGGTTTGTGCCAAGAGCGGCGCGGTGAATACATCGATATGAAATACATCACCAAAGATCGGGTCACCCTGATCTATGAGTTGCCATTGGCTGAAGTAGTGACGGATTTCTTTGATCAGATGAAGACCCGCACCCAGGGTTATGCGTCGATGGAATATCACCTGATCGGCTATCGCAAAAACCAATTGGTGCGCCTCGATGTGTTGATCAATGGCGATCGCGCTGATCCGCTCACCACGATTGTTCACCAAGACAAGGCCTACAACGTGGGTAAGGCTTTGGTGGATAAGTTGAAGGAACTCATTCCTCGCCAGCAGTTCAAGATTCCGCTTCAGGCTTCGATTGGTAGCCGGATTATTGCTTCCACCAGCATCAGTGCGATTCGCAAAGATGTGTTGGCCAAGTGTTATGGCGGTGATATATCCAGGAAGAAGAAACTGTTGAAGAAACAGGCGAAGGGTAAGAAGCGAATGAAGGCTATGGGTAAGGTGGATGTGCCGCAGGAAGCCTTCATGGCTGTGTTGAAATTGAATGATTGATTGGATGAATTCTTTTGGTTAAGTCAATTTTGGTATTATCATAGCGTAGTATTTTTTAATAATTGATTGCTTCTTTTGATGGGTGAATTTCCCTGAGTATGAT
>QCVC01000008.1:0-38653 GCA_003210515.1 Synechococcus sp. AG-683-B21
GAAATTGGAAGCGCTAATGGGTCATAGAAAATCTCACGGGCGGGTATCCCAAATTCCAACGCGTCGCGATAGGCCCGCTGAGCAATCGCAAATTTCTTTTCTGCTGTTCTCGCCATGCCATCTTCATCGATGGTTCCCACAACAACTCCAGCTCCATAACGGCGGGCTAGCTCTAGAACCTTGAAAAAACGTTCGTCGCCATCTTCGTAGTTAGTGGAGTTGAGAATGCATTTACCGCCGGCAACTTTTAAGCCGGCCTCCATTTTCTGCCATTCAGTGGAATCAAGCATCAATGGAAGATTTACATTGGTAACCAGACGACTCACCAAATTATTCATATCTTTTTCGCCATCACGGCCCACATAATCCACATTCACATCGAGAACATGAGCATTTTCTTTGACCTGGCCACGAGCAACACCGACAAGGCCGTCCCAATCTTCCTCCGCCAAGAGCTCGCGAACTTTGCGACTTCCGCTTGCATTCAGCCGCTCACCAATAATTAAAAATGAATTATCTTGATGGTAAGGAGTAACACCATAAATAGAGGCTGCCGAAGGTTCATAATCAAAACTGGGTCGAACATCATCCTTCAGATCTTTAGAACGAGATAGTCGCTCTGCTGGCTTGAGCTCAAGTGCTAACTCCACCAAGGCACCAATATGCGCTGGAGTAGTACCGCAACAACCCCCAACAACTTGCACTCCAAGATCCTCAACGAAGTGCATCATTTGCATCTTCAATTCAGTCGGCGTGAGCCTGTAATGGGCGACACCACCAACATTCTCGGGAAGACCTGCATTGGGTATACAGCTCACAATGAAGGGAGAGTTCTCTGACAGGTAGCGAATATGCTCCTTCATTTGCTCAGGACCCGTTGCACAATTAAGCCCCAAAATGTCAATGGGAAACGGCTCTAAAATTGCCACCACAGCGGCAATATCAGAGCCCACCAGCATGGTTCCTGTCGTCTCCATGGTCACGGACACCATGAGTGGACGCCGTTCGCCGCAGGACTCAAAGGCGGCCTCAATACCCTGCAAAGCAGCTTTGATTTGCAGCACGTCCTGACAGGTCTCGACAATGATCAGATCGACATTCCCTGCAATCAGTCCTTCCGCCTGTTCACGGAAACCATCACGCATCGTGTCGAATTCGATATGTCCGAGCGTGGGCAACTTGGTTGTAGGCCCCATGGATCCGGCCACGAATCGTGGTTTTTCCGGCGTGCTGTACTCATCAGCAACGTCGCGGGCCAGCTGGGCAGCACGACGGTTGAGTTCAAAGGCTTGATCTTCAAGCCCGTATTCAGCCAGGACGATGGAGGCTGCCCCAAACGTGTCGGTTTCGATCACGTCGCAGCCCACATCTAAAAACTGCCGATGCACCGCCTGAACAGCATCTGGGCGAGTGATCACTAAGTTCTCGTTGCAGCCCTCCAAATCGGGGCCACCAAAGTCTTCTGCTGTTAAGCCCTGATCCTGAAGGCTGGTTCCTGTTGCTCCGTCGAACACCAAGACCGGACGGCTTGGGCCGTGGATGTAATCGAGAAAGCGGGAGGCAGTGACAGGAGCTTTTGCTTGTGTCACCACCATGAGGTCATCCTTGAATCCAATGATTCTAAGAAACTCTCACTCCGAACATCAGTTGAGAGCGATCCGTGTCACCCAGTGCTCGAAGGCAGGATCACGGCCCTCTGTAATGGCCACCAATTTGCTCTTCAGGCTATGCATGATCGGCCGATCTTGTCGAAGAACGGTCGACTCAATCTGGCGGATGGGCGTGATCTTCGCAGCGGTACCCGTCAAAAACACTTCATCGGCGATGAACAGCTCGGTCTTGTCGACTGCACGCTCCACCACGGGAATACCCATGGCTTTCGCCAGTTCGATCACACTCGCCCGCGTAATTCCTTCAAGGATGTCCTGGTCGACACCAGGAGTAATCAATGCACCATCCCGGACAAGAAAAAGGTTCATGCCGCTGGCTTCACTAATTTTGCCGCGACTGTTGAGAAGCAACGCTTCGTCAAAACCGCTCTGCACCGCCTCCGTCTTGGCCAAGGAACTGGTGATGTAAGCCCCACTGATTTTTCCTCGCAAGGGCAAGGAACGATCCTCTTGGCGCGTCCAGCTGCTGATGCGACAACTCACCCCCTCTGGGGAGAGGTAATCGCCGAGAGCTAATCCATAAATCAAGAAGTCGGTTTCAATGTCGTGCAGCCGAGGAGCAATGCCGAGATCGCTCGTGTACACAAAAGGTCTGAGATAAATCGGCTGATCCGGTTGATTGGCCCGCAACATGGCCGTCAGAGACGACAAAATTGTTTCTTCACTCAAATCCGTCAGCAACAAGCGGGCGCTCTGACTCAATCGACGGGCATGACGATCCGCACGGAACAGCAGCATCGTGCCTGCTTGTTGTGGATCGGGAATCGCTCGCATGCCGCCAAAGGCACCCGTGCCGTAGTGCAACGCATGGGTAGCGATAGAGATCTTGGCCTCCTCAAAGGGGACGCATTGGTTCTGGAACCAGGCATATGGCAGGAACTGATGCATCGCAAAGACGACCTGATTCTTGAAATCTTCTCACCACCGCTTACCAGGACAATGGAACTATGCATCGATTAGCCAGCTGTCCAGGTGTTGACCCCCCCGAGGACGTGGTTCTGGTGGAACAGCCGGCGGCGGATGTGTTGTTTCTTTCGAGTGCCGCCACTGACCTAAGCACCTTGGCTTCCTATCTCGCTTCAGCTGGAGGTGAGCACTGGCGAAACCAAATTCGCGGATTATCTCTGGACTGTTTGTCCCATCCAGCCCAACTCGACCATTACCTCGCTAGCACCGCAATTCAAGCCAAGTTGGTCCTGGTGCGTTTGCTCGGTGGCCGGGGTCATTGGAGCTATGGACTCGAGCAGCTCCAACGCTGGAAGGACAGCGGTGCCGGGCGCCACCTCGTGATCCTCGCGGGAACCGACGATCAAAACAACGAGCTTCACGGATTGGGATCCATTTCCCTCGCCTTAGCGGATCGTCTTGCAGAACTACTGCGCGAAGGAGGAGTCGACAATCTTGGCGAAGTGCTCAGAGCACTCGAACTGCTCTTGCAGGAGCAACAACCCGATCCAACGGATCTCCAACTTTTGCCGATGCCAGATCCCGCGCCATGGGATTGGCGGGATGACGCCGGCCCCCGGATCGGTGTTGTGTTGTATCGCGCTCAACTTCAAGCAGGGGACGTTTCACTAGCGGAAGCTCTCTGCATGACCTGCCGTGAACGCGGTCTTTGTCCCAGGTTGCTTTGGGTGAGCAGCCTTCGTGATCCAGGGGTGCAAGCGGGGGTGATCGATCTTCTTCAAAGCCAACAGGTGGAGCTGGTGGTTGCAGGGACCTCTTTTGCGTCCGTCAAGACGGCAGAGGCGGGTCTCGGTAGTCCGTTGTGGGAACAACTCAACGTTCCCGTTTTGCAGTTACTGAGCAGTAGCAGAAGTCGCGAAAGCTGGCGGAACAGCAGCCGCGGACTTGATCCACTCGATTTGTCATTGCAAGTGGTGATGCCGGAGTTGGATGGCCGGCTAACCACGCGTCCGTGTGCATTTCGCGAGCAGCAAATGACAGCTCCCGAGATGGGGGCGGCCGTACCCAGCCAGGTTCCTGATCTTGAAGGGATTGATTGGCTGATCGACCACAGCCAACGCTGGATCAGGCTTCGGCAGACCAAAAACAGCGACCGTCGCGTGGGGATGGTGCTGGCCAATTACCCCGTCCGAGACGGACGCGTCGCCAATGGTGTCGGCCTAGACACGCCTGCGAGTTGCGTCGCGATGTTGCACTGGCTGAAGCAGTCCAGCCACAACCTCGGCCCAGGGACCCTGCCCTCCGATGGCGATGCGCTAATGCAACTCTTGCTGCAGGGCAGAACCAATTCCCCTGAAGGGCTCCACAGACCAGCCCTGGATTACTTGGCTTTGGACGTGTACGAACAGTGGTGGGCCAGCGTGCCCTCTGAGGCACGAGCAAAAATTGAGCAGCGCTGGGGGCAGCCCTGTGATGCCTGTGATCTCGATCGAAACCATGGCTTTGCGATCCACGGTCTTCGCTACGGCCATGTAGTGGTGTTAATTCAGCCAGATCGTGGTTATGACCCCGATCAAATCGCTGATCTCCACTCCCCAGATTTACCGCCCCCTCATCGTTATCTGGCGCAGTATCTCTGGCTCAACAGGATTCACCAGACCCATGTGATGGTGCACGTGGGTAAACATGGCAGCGCTGAGTGGTTGCCAGGTAAGGGGGTTGGACTAAGCAGCAGTTGTGGTCCCCATCTTGCGCTGGGGGCGCTGCCCCATCTCTATCCATTCATCGTGAATGATCCTGGTGAGGGCTCACAAGCGAAGCGACGGGGGCATGCCGTTGTGTTGGATCACCTCACGCCTCCCTTGGGGCGTGCTGGATTGCACGGTCCATTGCAACGGCTAGAGGGTCAGCTCGACGAACTCGTTGAAGCACGTCAACTCGGCGCTGAACGCAGTCAATCCCTTGAACGTGCCGTACTGGTGACGTTGCAAGAGCTGAATTGGCCTGGGGTTCCCACCAAGGACGATCTCAAACGTGATCCGAGCTTGATCAACGAATGTTTGGATTCGGCGGAAACCTATCTCTGTGAACTGAAGGAAGCTCAAATCCGTACGGGGCTGCATCGATTTGGTCAGCCACCGTCCAAACAGGCTGAATTGGAACTACTTCTAGCTTTGGCTCGACCGCCGGCCCATGGACGACCAGGACTCACCCAAGCCATGGCGCGTCAAGTGGGTTTGGCGTTGGACCCTTGGGGGCAGGAGGACGGCGAGCCGTTGGATCAGAAGGATCGGCAACTGCTCGAACAACTCGGGTGTGAGCGTCGCCAACGGGTTGGGGATGGCGTTGCATGGTTGGAAGACCAAGCCTTTGGTGTCGTATCGGCACTTGTGAGTGACGGCGATGGATGCGATTTGGTAACGCCCTTCCGTGACTGGATCCAGTCACCAACGCAAGACGACGGGACCTTGGCTGCAATCACGCAAGATCTCTGGCCCCGATTGATTCAGTGCGCGCCATCAGAAAAAAAAGCGTTTTGCGACGGCATCTGTGGGGGTCGCATTCCAGCAGGGCCTTCAGGCGCTCCAAGTCGTGGTCGGCCCGACGTTCTCCCCACAGGCAGAAACTTTTACTCCGTTGATCTCAGAGGATTGCCAACGGAAGCGGCATGGGACCTCGGCCGAAGGTCTGCTGAACAACTGCTGGAGTTACACCTCCAGGAGGAAGGGGACTGTCTGAGGCACCTTGCCCTCTCTGTGTGGGGCACCGCCACCATGCGAAATGGGGGAGAAGACATTGCACAGCTCCTGGCCCTGATTGGTGTCCGGCCGGTATGGGATGGACCAACACGTCGATTGGTGGACTTAGAAGTGATTCCTCTGCGGCTGCTGGGACGTCCACGGGTGGATGTTGTCTTACGGATTTCAGGGCTCTTCCGTGACGCCTTTCCTCAGCTGCTGATGTGGGTGGACCAGGCCATGGCGATGGTGGCAGCCCTCGACGAACCCAGCGATCAAAACCCACTCGCGGCACTCACCCATCAAGAGGGTCCCCAGGGACGGATCTATGGCTCTGCGCCAGGGGCCTATGGGGCTGGACTCCAAGCCCTGATCGACAGTGGTGCATGGGACTCCCGTGCAGATTTGGGTGAGGCTTTTCTGCAATGGAGTCAATGGCGCTACGGCGGATCATCGGAGCCATCCCAAGATCGAACGGGGCTCGAATCAGCATTGGGACGGGTTCAGGTGGTGTTGCACAACCAGGACAATCGAGAGCACGATCTCCTGGATTCCGATGACTACTACCAGTTTCATGGGGGTTTAAGCGCTGCGATAGAAGCGAGTTCAGGGAAACGCCCGGAGCTCTGGTTTGGCGACCATTCGAGGCGCGAGAGGCCGCGGCTCCACCGCTTGGAGCGTGAGCTCGACAAAGTGATGCGGAGCCGTTTGCTCAATCCTCGTTGGATCGAAGGAATGCAGCAGCACGGCTACAAAGGCGCCTTTGAGATGGGCGCAAGCCTTGATTATTTGTTTGCCTATGACGCAGCGACAGATCGTGTGCCGGACTGGTGTTATGGCGCTTTATGCGATCAATGGCTCAATACTCCAGAGATCGTTGAATTCCTTGAACGTCGCAACCCTTGGGTGCTGCGGGATATGGCCGAACGGTTGCTCGAGGCTTCCAATCGTGGACTTTGGCAAGGAGCAGCCGACCAGCAGATTCAGTTATTGAAAGGCCTCATTTCCAGCAGCGAGGCCCAGATTGAACGTGGTGGACTATCTACTTGTTCAAGTCCCGAACCATCTGTCTGAAGGGATCAATTGAGCCTGGCTTTTGAGACTCGGCGGATTGACCGACTTTGGCCACTGGTTTTTCAACTTGCTTCAACTCTTCCTTACGGCCCACAAGGCTGGCATTGGCCGGTGCTGGAGTATTCACACCGGTAATCGCACTCCCCTTGAGGCGCTTGTCCATTTCCTTCGTGCTGACCTGTTCGGCGAAGGTTTTCTTCACCGGCTTTGGAATGCCAGCGGTGAGGTCGATGCTCTTTTCTTTTTTGACCTCACCACCAAGCCCCTCGCTTCGCTTCTCGAGTTTCTCGGTTTCCGCAGCCACTTCCATGATCTGTTCCTTCGTCCCGGGGCTGGCCGCAGTGCCGGGAAAGGTGCGACGAATCGTTTTCGACTCGCGCATGTAGTTCACATCGCCGAGGGACGACGAGGAGTCGGCATCAAGGAAAAACTCCTCGGGTTTGTCCTTGGCGGGCTTACGCGGCTTGAGCGTGGAGTCCGCCTCCTGCGAATCTTTTTTGAGGAGACGATCAAATAAGCCCATGCCGACTAGAGCTGTGGTGTATCGAACTTAGCGGCCACAGAGGTCGATTCCATGACTATCTGTGCCACACGTACGCAAAAGGCCAAGGTTGGCCAGCTGACGGTCGATGGAATCACAGATCAACGGGCTAGGGGCCCAGGCCGGATTCATGTTGTAGTCGTACCACGCTTCGCCTCCATCAAAGCCAAGCCGTGCAGCTTCCTCAATCAAAACCCCATGGCTCAGTCGATAGCGAGCCGGATGGGCGAGAACTGCGAGCCCACCAGCCTGATGAATGGCATTCACCACAGATTCAGCACGCAGGGCCTCACCAACCACGGAATCACCGTGGTTGTAGGGCTTTAAAGCGTCGTGATTGAGCTCGAAGCCAAGAGCCAGCACATGAACCAGGCAACCCTTGAGCAGTGCACTGATCTCCATGCCACTCCAAAGAATTGGCACGTGTTCGCCCAAGGATCGACGCTGGTCCAACCAAGCCTGCATGGGTGCATGGGCGTGGGAGCTGTGGTGATCCGTGACAGCCAAATGGGTTAAGCCCAAGTTGGTGGCCTGTTGAACCAACCCAACGGGATCGAGGCTTCCGTCACTGCAAACGGTGTGGCAATGAAAATTGAACGAGCCAGGACAACTATCAGAGGCCACTTGGGCCAGCACCTCGCGCAGTGGATGACTCATGTCACAGCTCCGATGCTGCCTCAGCCCGAAGACGTCTCCAACGGGCATAAAACTGGATTGAACCGGCCATAAACACCACAAGCGCAACGATGAACCAAGTCGCAGCACCCGTTGGGAACTGAGATTTAAAGACCACCAACATCACAACAATCACCAACAGCAATGTGGGGAGCTCATTCAGAGCACGCAGCTGCTTTCCAGACCATTGACAGCTGCCGGCGTGCAGCTGTCCCATCAGCCGATAACAGAAAAAGTGATATCCCAAAAGGGCCGCCACAAAGCCAAGCTTGGCGTGCATCCACGTCTGCTGGAGCCAACTCGGCTGGGCCACCAGCAATCCAACGGCCATCGTCACTGCAACGACCATCCCAGGGGTGGTGATGATGTTGGCCAGACGTTTTTCCATCAGCGTGTACTGATCTCGAAACGGCTGTTGCAGAGGGGGGTCTAGCTCTGCCGTTTCAACGTGATAGATGAACAGGCGAACCAAATAGAACAGTCCTGCAAACCACACCACCACACCAACGATGTGGAGTGTTTTGAACCAGAGGTAAGCCTCAGGAGGAAGCGTCATTGGCGCAACCGCACTCCAGCGACCATACGCAAGTGCTTAGTTCAATCCTTCAAGAAAATCGTTGGCCCGATGCTGATGAGCGGCAAGCGTTTCGGGTGCCATCCGATCCAGATTACGAGCCATCATCGCTAATCGATATTGACTTCGAAAAAATGTCTCGTGTTTCTTGATGAAATTCCAAAATAATCCATCCCAAATCTCACACCAAGGACCTTTGGGATAATCCGACATTTTGCGGACATAATTAGACCCAGATACGTAGGGTTTTGTCGTGAAAATACCGCCATCCGCAAATTGACTCATTCCATAAACATTTGGAACCATGACCCAGTCATAAGCATCAACAAACAACTCCATGAACCACACATAAACACGATTCGGATGAAAACCACAAAGCTGCATTATGTTTCCAAGGAGCATTAATCGCTCAATATGATGGCAATAACCAGTTTGCAAGGCGTGCTTTATGGCGTCATCAATGGGAGGTAATCCGGTATTTCCCGTATAGAACGCATCAGGAATAGGTCGATCTTCGAACTCCCAAAAATTGCTGTTGCGCATATCCACCCCGTGACGTCGATACATCACGGCCATGAATTCACGCCAACCAATGATTTGTCGAATAAAACCTTCCAAGGAATTCAGAGGAATATCATTTTTCACTGCGCGCTCCATGGTGCGGTCAAGGATTTGACGCGGCGTCAACAAGCCAATATTCAGCATGGGGGTTAATACGCCATGCCACATCACTCGGTGGTGTCGACTAATGGCATCTTCAAAGGCTCCAAAATCCTTGAAGCGATCATCCAGAAATTGATCCAACCAAAGAGCAGCCTGTTGATGATTAACCGGATAATTAAATTGATCTCCATTTCCAAGAAGAGGTAACTGTTCGTGTTTCAGCTGCTTCAACATCGAGGCAAGATCAATCTGTTGAGGAGACGCCGGCTCAGGGGGAACGGTGATTACCTTAGGCAATTTCTTACGGTTATCGGCATCAAAACTCCACTGCCCCCCATGGGGTGCACCATTAGCATCAATCAAAATATTTAACCGTTTGCGCTGCATCTCATAAAATTTGGCCATTAACGGTTTTTTCCCGTTGCCAAAATGTTTCTCACTAACCGACTGAGGCGTGAGGAGAAGAGGTGTATCTACGATCTCTAGATGACAATTGTTTTCATCAATGAAAGCCTTCAAACGTTTTTCTAGTAGGTGATCAACAGGATCAGCTACGTGAAAGCGTCGATAACCAGCAGCATGAAGAAGCCCTAGATGACCGTTCGTATCAACGGCTTTGTCATGACGCTGAACCTGCACTGAAAAACCCTTATTCCGGAGATCATCGGCATAGGCCGCCATCGACAAACGATGCAGCAACAACCGTTGGCAATGAACCTTGATCGGCCACGAAGGATCGGTTCCAAAAAGAAGCGGGTCTTCGATCAGCGCTACGTCACGACCGGGTTGAATTGCTGGGTGCTCCGCAAACAGCTGATGCGGATAAACAACAGTGATCTCCATAGTTATCCGTCTTCACCCGCCAACCGACAAGCTCGCCGTCCAAGGGATGTGGCGTAGGCACGATCGACCTGCCCATCAAGGGGGCTCAGCATTCCAGCCTTGCAATTCATAGTGACTTTTTCGCGGTGACCTTGTTGGTCACTGATCTTGAGAACCAACTGCCAGTGGTTCTTGGCGCTTCGCGTGATCCCCTCAGCACAAACTGGACCAGTGCAGAGCCCTGGAGAGGCCAAAGCGGGGGGAGTCCAGCAAAGCCAGAGTGCAACACAGCAGCACAACAGTCGAATCATGCGGAGTGCTCCAGTTGCTGTTCTTCTAGTTGAGAGGAGGGCAAACCGTCGTTCTCGTTGGTGGGATGGAAGAAGTTGAAAATATCCTGCGCCAGGACTGGACCCACACCAGGCGCTTTTGAGAGTGTGTCGACCGAGGCCAGTTGAATGGCATCGATCGAATGAAAATGGGACAACAAATCCCTGACACGCTTCGCGCCCAAACCAGGAATATCCGACAAGCGAGACCGTTTCATCCGTTCGCCTCGCTGTTGCCGATGAAAACTCACGGCAAAACGGTGGGCCTCATCCCGGAGTCGACGAAGCAACGCAACGCCCAACTGATCAGCTTCACTCTCCAGCGGTTGACTTTCACCAGGAAGGAACACTTCTTCCCTCTGCTTTGCGAGGGAGCAAACATTTAAATCGTCATGGAGATTCAGTTCTCGGAGAGCCTCCATGACAGCTGAAAGCTGACCCTTGCCGCCATCAATCATCACGAGATCAGGCCAATCGTTCAGACCATCCGTTTGAAGGGCACTACCTCCCTTTTGACGCAAAGCTCCCAGATCGAGCCCATCAGCTTTTGCCCGTGCCCAGCGGCGAAACCGCCTTCGCATAATTTCTGCCATGGCCATGAAGTCATCGCTGTGCCCTGCACGGATGCTGCTGCTCTGGATTTTGTATTTGCGGTAATGCTGTTTCGCCGGCAAACCATCGATAAACACCACCTGGGAGGCCACCGCATCACTGCCTTGGATATGGCTGATGTCGTATCCCTCAATTCTCCGAGGAGGAAGTGGGAGGTCAAGAAGTTGAGCCAAGTCTTCTGTGGACAAGGCTTGTTGCTCTTGACCTTGCTTGGCCCGAAGCAACTCAAATTCAGCATTGCGCTGAACGAGTTCAATTAAGTCGGCTTTTTGACGGCGCTGGGGGCAATGAATTTGAACTTTGCGTTCACGTTGCTCAGTGAGCCATTCCTCCAGCAATGATTGTTGAGGTAGTGGGTGCTGAACAAGGAGCTGGGGTGGAACTTCCACCGCATCGACTTGGCTGTAATGCTCCTCAATGACGCGTTGCAAGATCAGTCCAGGAGAAAGACCAGCCGCATCGGCTGTGTAGCCAAGCCGTCCGACAAGTTTTCCGGCGCGCATCTGAAACAACTGAACTGCAGCGAGCCGCTCATCACAGGCCAACGCAAGGACATCACGACTGACCGATGAGTCGGGGAGGCTCATCTTCTGATCAGCTGTGAGTTGATCTAGCCCCTGAAGTTGATCGCGTACACGGGCCGCTGATTCGTAATCCGTACGATCGGCATATTTCAGCATTTGTTCCTGCAAGAGGTGCTGCAATTCATCACTTCGACCCTGAAATACCATCGCCACTTTGCGCAAAGTTTGGTGATAGTCGTCGGAGCTAATTTTCTCCTGACAGACCCCAGGACAGCGGCCAATGCTGTAATTCAAGCAAGTACGATCCTGATGCAATGGCCTTGGTCTTTGACGCAATGGGAAGACACGCTTGACAAGAAAAAGCGTTCGGCGCAGCAGTCCTACGTCAACATAAGGTCCATAGAAGCGATCCAATGGGCTTCTAAAACGTCGACGTCGAGTAATAAAGATACGCGGATAGGATTCACTCCAAGTAATACATAAATAAGGATATTTTTTGTCGTCCTTTAGTAATACATTAAAATGAGGCTGATGATTTTTTATGAGATTGGATTCAAGGGCAAGAGCCTCTGCCTCGCTATCTGTAACGATGAATTCAATCTCACAGACCTGCCGAGTCATCAGCCGAATGCGCGGCGACAGATCGTGGCGGCTACGAAAATAACTACGCACTCGACTGCGCAATGTTTTTGATTTTCCGACATACAAAATCCGGTCATCACCATCACGCATGAGGTAACAACCGGGTTCAGCAGGAATATCTTTTAAGCGTCGTTCCAAACGCTCCGGCTGGGTGAGGAGAGGCGTCCCTGATATCGAGTCAGCCAAGGGTTGATCAGCCGCCGTAGTTCCACCCCGTTGAAGCCAAATTGAGGGCCTCACCGTCTGCAATCAAACGGGCCGACTTCACCGCACCCACGAAAACGGTGTGATCACCGTGCTTGAGTGAGCCAACCAGTTCACATTCAACGCCGCCAACAGCATCGTCCAGCAAAGGAAGTCCGAGTTCACCTTCGGTGAAAGGTGCAGCTTCAAAGCGACCGCCCAAGCCTTTCTGAGGCTTAAAGAACACCGCAGCCAAATCCTTTTGGTCGGCCCTTAAGACGTTGAGCGAGAAACGTTTGGTGGCCTCAATGATGGCGTGGCTACTGCTATCGGCCCGAACACCCATCACGACCAAAGGTGGCTCAAATGAACCCTGGGTGACCCAACTGGCTGTAAAGCCGTTCACATCATCACCATCCCGCACGCCACAAATAAACAGTCCATGGGGGATTTTGCGAAGCAGAACTTTCTTGGCGTCGGTATCGAGGCTCATGGCACCCAAGCTTTCTTAAAAATCTAGGCAGCGATCAGCTGCATAGGATTCGATCACCGTCAACTGTGCCAATGCGGGCGCTCTATCCCGGCAGCTTTGACCCCCTCACCAATGGTCATATGGACCTGATCGAACGGGCTGCGGACCTTTTCGGTGACGTGATCGTTGCCGTTCTGGGCAATCCGAGTAAAAAACCGGCCTTCAGTGTCGAAGAGCGGATCAGGCAAATCCGCTCTTCGACGGTCCATCTTCAGGGTGTTGAGGTGGTCAGTTTCGATGGACTCACCGTGAACTGCGCCAAAGAGCACAGCGCCGATCTGATCTTGCGGGGATTACGGGCCATGAGCGACTTTGAATACGAACTTCAACTGGCGCATACCAACCGCTCCCTCGACGACACTCTGGAGACGGTTTTTATGGCAACGTCCACCCAACACAGTTTCCTGAGCAGTTCAGTCGTCAAAGAGGTGGCGCGATTCGGTGGCGCGATTGACCACATGGTGCCCAAAGAGGTGGCGCTCGACCTCAACAGGCTCTTTAATTCAACTTTCTTACCCCACTGAGATGGACGACGTGCGGCTCACCGTTCTCGATCAGCTTGATCAGCTCGAGGAGGTCGTACTGGAAGGCAGTCGTCTCCCGTTTACTGGTGGTCGACTGGTGAACGAAGGGGATGCCGTCGAAGTTCTCGATGCCGTACGGGAGGCTCTTCCAAAGGAAATTGAGAGGGCTGGAAAACTGATTGAACGCCGGGATGACTTCATCAATACGGCGCGACAGCAAGCCGAAGAAATCGTTCAACAGGCGCAACGTCAACGGGAGCAGCTCGTCAATAGTGCGGCGATTCGGCAAGAGGCTGAACGTCAGGTGAATGACCTCCGCGATCAAACCCGTCAACAGTGCGAACAACTTCTTCAAACAACTCGCCAGCAAGGGGCCCGTTTTGAGCAGGAGGTTCAAGCCAAAATCGCTGAACAAGAGCAGATCTTTGCTGCCCGCAGGCAGCAGCTCGAACAGGAGGCCCTGCAGCGTCGTCAAGAACTAGAGCAGGAAGTTGTTGAAATACGCCGTCAGGCCGCGGAACAACACGACATCAATCGAGCTCAAGCACAGAAAGATTTAGAAGCCATTCGCAATGAAGGATTGCGTCTTCAAAAGGAAGGTCGTGATGAAGCCGAGCGAATCCACAACGATGCTCTGCAATTTCGGCAGCAAACTCAACAGCAGTGTGAAGCGCTGATTCATCGCAGCCGTCAAGAAGCGGCTGGAGTGCAAGACGGCGCCAACCGTTATGCCGAACAAACCCTGGGGGAATTGGAAGCACGACTCAAAGATATGGCTCAGATCGTCATTGGTGGCCGCCAGGAATTGGTCAAAATCCAATCAATTCGTTCCGACTTGGGATCCAAGCAGTCGAATCCAGCTCAAGCCGCTGCACCGATCAATCGCGGACGCCGTTCATCCTCTCGATTCCGTTCCATGAAGGGCAACGGCTAATCCGCTGACTCGCTAAGAGCACATCCCCCATCACGGCGAAGGGGGCGGAACCGCCGTTCGAGATCATGCTCACGTAACGGGGTCCATGCTGCGTTTCAAGAACCCCTGAGATCGATCTCACCCCAGACAACGTTCCTGTTTTTCCCCAAAAACGTCCATAAAGCGTTGTGCTTCCAAATCGTTTTCTGAGCGTTCCTCGTTGACCTGCGATCGCCATCGAGGCTTGGTAGTAGCTACCCAATGGATGCTGTGCCATGCGCCAAAGCAGGGTTGAAATGGCTCGAGTGGTCAGACGATTGCCACGGGACAACCCACTCCCATCACGGATGCGAACGCCAGCCATCGGAACGCCCTGGGCTTGAAGCCAACGGGTTGTGATCAATGAAGCCTGTCCAAGATCCCAGCTGTTCGCTGCTTCCCGCATCAACACTTCTGCCGTGAAGTTATGACTTTCGGTATTGGCCAGGCTGAGCAAGGCATGCATGGGAGCCGACTCTTCGCGATGCAAAACAACACTTTTCTCATCAACACTTTTCTCAAAAACACTGTCTTCGACAAAACTGTCTTCGACACTGTCGTGATCCAGCAACTCAAACTGGACTTGCCCCCCCTGGCGGCGAATCGCCAAATCCAGAACCTGCTGCAATCGAGCTGCAGGGTTCATTACGGCCATGTAAAGCGCGTTACTGGTGAGCGCTAACCGGGTGATGGGAGCCCCGTAGGCATAAGAACGATCGGCAGGACGCCAATCGCTGGGCCACCAACGCTGACGAGGTTCCTCGCGAACGACCAACTTGACCGGCTGCGTTGAGGCCGATGGTCGACGGGAGCCACCCTGACCGAGGGCAACCATCGCGATGCGTTGCACCTCAGCGACGCTCAAATCGGGATCCCCTTCGCCGACCAGCTCCAAGGTGCCGTTGGGATGGCGAAGAAGCTCGGTGCGTAACCGAAAGTCCGGACCAAGACGATCAAGGGCAAAAGCAGTGCTGACCAGCTTTTGGTTTGAAGCTGGAATCCGCGCGAGTCCTCCATTGAGATCAGCCAGAGCTTGACCGCGGTCGTCGAGCACACTGATGCTCCAGGCCCGACTTTCGGATCCCACTGAAGCCTCCACTGATCGTTGGAGGGCTGGGCAGAGCGGTCCCATTCCAAGCAGAGCACGACCTTGACGTTGTTGAACGGGCGGAGGCGCTAACAACGGCTGGGCAACAGCTCCAGTGACGTTGAGCGCAGACAACAAAACCAGGGCCGTGAAGCGTCGCATCACGGAAGGGTGATCCCGCTGACCACGCCACGGAAGCTGTAAAGCCGTCCTTGCAGATCCACCGGCACGCCAATTTTGAGCTTGGTGCCGCCAAACACAACACCTGTCGCAGCAGCTTCAGCGTCGGCCTTCAACACAAAACGAACATGAAGCCCTTGGGACTGATTGGCAATGTCTGCTTCAACAATTCGGCCGTCCGGTTGCACAGCCATCAACGGCTGGGTGACATTCACCACATCCACGAGTTCAACACGTCCCGCCGGTTGATTGCGAATCACGATATTCACTCGGCCTTCTTCACGAATCGACTGAAGCAAGAGCTCGGGCTGAGCCAATTGCAGTTGCCGAACATCCACACTCACCCCAACCGGTTGCATCGCCCCTGACGCCTTGGCGATGGCTTGATTCAGCTTTGGCGACCACACCACACCGACGAGAGCCAGGCATGCAATGACTGCCGCTACACCATCGATGGGCGACAGGTTGCGAAGCCAATTGAGGCGAGTCATAGATCCCCACGGGGACACGAACCCTATAGACAGTCGGACCAGCAATCAAGCTGAATTCCGATCAATTTTGTAGACCATCGAGAAAGCGATCGACGCTTTTGAGCTGCTGCTTCAAGCCATCTGGATCCTCACCGGCCAAAACAGCAGAAATCGTTTCAGGATCTGGTCGCGTCTCGAACGACGACAGTGGCCGATATCCGTCCGGATCCAAGCGAAACAACTGCCAGTTCTCGGGATAAGACCTGAGTAGGGCGCCTCCCTCCAGCGGTTGAAGCCAATACGCCTGCAACCAAGTGGCAACAAAACCCCGTCGTCTCTCCCGGGCCACGCTGCCAATCCCAACGGCGGCATCTTCCAAGCGGCCGTTGAGCATCACCACCGGGCCGGCATGGCCATCACACACCGCCTCAAAATCGTCGTAATCAGAAGGCTGTGGACCAATAGCCAACAGAACTCGGGTATCAGGAGTGCTCGACTCCTTCCGCTTCAGTTGATTGAAATCCATCGTGACGGCGCTGAGGTCGTCCGCATCGCGCCGCGCTAAGGCCGCAGCACCCGCATCCGGCCACACAACTAAAACTGGACAATCCTTCGCCAACAGGGCGCGGGCAAGCCTGAGAGCAACAGGAAGAACACGCAAATTTTCGAAGCGGAGATTGGCCGACCATCGACGCGCAGCACCCGAGGCGAGTGCTGCTATCACTGCATTCTGAAGTTGTGCTTCTGCCATCAACAAATCAGCTGGCAGGGAGCTTGTTGTGTCTTCGGACGATGTCATAACAACAGCATCTCAGGAGAGCGCGCGCTGCGCGTCCAACACAAGTTCAGGAACTTGTTTCAAAGCCTTGTCATCCAACCAAGGACCGAGGGTGAAGCGCAAACCCGACTGACGCCAAGGTTCAGGGACATTCATTGCGGTCAAGACAGAACTGTCTTGTCGCTGTCCTGAACGACAAGCACTTCCACTACTGCAAGCCACGCCACGACGGGCCAACTCTCGAACCATCGCCCGCGCAGAAAGGGACTGACCCTCTGCAGACCCGACCAGAACAGCGATGTGATTTGGCGATCGCTGCGTGACATTCGGGCCCAACAACGACAAACCCTGTATCTCTAAGAGCTCTTGGAGTAGGCCATCCCGTTGTCGCCGAACATCAGCTCCAGAGCCTGGTGGGACCGTATCGCCACTCAGGTGATACGCAGGGAGTACGGATAGGGCCTGAGCCATCCCAGCAATCAGAGGTAAGGCCTCCGTTCCCGAGCGCAAGCCAAACTCTTGCCCACCTCCCCCTTGAACCGGAGCCAACGGAAGGTTTGAACCTCGAATGAGTAGGCCAATCCCACGAGGGCCTTGGAACTTATGGGCCGACAGGCTGACCAAGTCGGACTGAAAATGATTGAACTCAGGACAGCCCTGTGGAATCAGCTGGGTCGCATCGCTGTGGAACGTGATGCCACGGGCACGGCACGCCTGTCCCACCACGTCCGTTGGCTGAAGTGCACCGACCTCGCTCTGGGCAGCAATCAGCGAAACCATGCGAGTTGGTTCGGCCAATAGCTCCTCCAGGCACTCCAAACGGATCAGACCCAGCGCATCAACAGGCCAGAACGCAACAGTCCAACCCTTGTTTTTCAATTGATTGGCAGCGGCCAAAACTGCCGGATGTTCCACCCCAGACACCACGATTCGACCGGGAGTGAGCTTCGACGCTGAACCAACAATGGCGAGATGGACGGACTCTGTGGCGCCTGAGGTAAAAATCAGCTGATCTGGCGCCACCGCGAATCGTTGCGCGAGCTCCCAGCGCAACCGCTCCAACAACTCAGCAGCCTTCACACCTGTGTTGTGCAAACTGCTGGGGTTCCCCCAAGCCTTTCGCTGCGCCTCAACAATGGCCTCAATCACATCCGGCCGAGGCGGAGTGGTTGCAGCCGCATCCAAATAAATCTCAGCTTCCACCACGTTCAAAGCGGGAGCGTGTGCGCTGCTCTAAAGAATCGCTGGCCAGGTTCAACATCGAGTCCAATGACGTGTCGTTGAGAAACGCTTGCACCTTGGCCAGTGCGGCCGCCTCATCCTCCAGCGAAGCAGGAGATGGTGGCTCGACAGGAGTATTTGCGTCGGGAACTTGAACCATCGATTCCGAAGGAGATGGGGCGGGCACCAATTCCGGCGTGATCACCCCATCGAACACGGCCTCAGCAGGCCCAGTCATCAAGACAGATCCACTACGTCCAGGCCAAGAAATAAGTAAAGGGCCTCCAGGAAGCATCACTTCGGCCTGTTCGTCGGCAAGGTCGAGAAGAACAGCTGCAACCAGCGTGGCGCAGGCACCTGTGCCACAGGCCAGGGTCGGGCCAGCCCCCCGTTCCCAAACGCGTATTTCCAATCGGTCACGGGCATGAACCTTGAGGAAATGAACATTGGTCTTGGCGGGAAAAACGGGGTGCACTTCCAAGGCAGCCCCCCACACCTCGAAGGGAATTCGGCTTAGGTCATCGACCGGAACCACCACATGGGGATTGCCCATTCCGACGGAGGCAACATTGAGAGGAACTCCATCGATCTCGAGCGCCCCTCTTGGTAGCCCAGCCAAAGGTTCAAGGGTTGTGGGGATCGACGCTGACTCCAAAAACGGGGCGCCCATATCCACCCGCAACTGTCCATTCGTCATCAACTCAGGGCGAATCATTCCTGCTGGGGTCTCAATCGCCCATCGGCAACCTGGAGCCTCTCCATCGGTGTCAGCCAGATATCGGGCAAGGCAGCGAATGCCATTGCCACACATCTCAGCTTCCGTGCCATCGGCATTGAAAATCCGCATCCGCAGATCACCATCGGCCTGAGGCGGGAGAGCCAAAATCACACCGTCACCACCCACACCAAAGCGTCGATCACAAATTCGACGAACCCAGTTGGGGTCTGGCTCTGCAATAGCAACATCCAGCTGACCCTGACGACCCTCAAGAATCAGGAAGTCGTTGCCAAGACCCTGATATTTGCTGAACGAGAGCATGTCCTTAGATCCCAGTGTTTGCAGGCGTTCTTGGTTACTGTCTAGGCCCAGACTCTAGGCCCAGTCCCTATGTAACAAGAGCTGTTGTATTGCTCCATTCTGCCAACCTCGAGGCGTACTGATGCAGACAGAAATAGACATGCGCCGAGGCAGCAGGTCCGCGCAGGCAGCAGAGAGCAGGCGTGGGCGCGTTACCTGTTGCTCGACCTGACTGGCTTGGGCCTAGATCCCCTTGGTTCTCCGGGTACTGAAGCGGCTAGCCAGATTCATTCTCTAATGACATCTCTTGGTATGACTGGTCCCAGCTCCCTTCTTCCCCCAGGATTCTCAATAAGCGGCTGATTCTGGCCTCTCTGGCGCTCTCAATAGGCCTCATCGGAGAGTCTTTCCTGCCTCCAGCGCCCCCCCAGAAGAGACCACCCCTACCGGCCTCATTTATTGCCAAGCAGGCATGCCACCGGGGGGCGATGCGCCTCGCCGTATACGTATATGGGAAAACACAATTCTGTGAAATCTTTTGAGATTATGTATTACTAACTGTGCCCAGAACGCCCTGATAGGTCTCCACAAGGCTCTGCAAGCCCCCTCTAACCCTCTGGACATACAAAGACATCAAGAGATCTAATCAAGCCTGTCTAGGCTCACATAGCATCACAAGATGTCTGGGTTCAGTAAAGAGAAATAACGGGCATAACTGAAGATCATTGCAAGCGCTCATCAGCTGTGGACTAATGAATCAAGACCCCACAAGCCATAGATGAAGAATTGGATCGTCAAGTCCATACGTGCTGTCGTCTTTGCTGACAGAGACGCCTTCTTATGGATCCAGCACAAGCTTGGCTTCAGCAACTACCAAATGGCAGCGCTGGCTTGGTTCAAGGGGATTGTCATTGGCCTTCTGCTTGGCTGGTGGCTGTTCTGAACAACCCATAAAGGAGCAGCCCCTGGGTAGTTAAGGGGCCGCCACCTCTCTCAGACCCTACGGAGAGTTCTCAACTCCGTGGATCGTGTTCATGGTCTGGATTCCACGAACGAGATCAACTCTCGCTAGGCCTTTAAGCCAGACGCATCCACTCACTACGGGTAGCTGTATCGGAAGAGCTAACTCAATGTTCTTGGCAGTTGAACCTCCTCGGTTCAGTCACCAAGCCTTTGTCTTACCGAGTTTCTCTCTAACCCTGATGGGGAAGAAAGGAGCATGCTCAGGGAGAGGGTGGACTGGACCAGCGACGTGGCGAGTGAAGGAAGGCCCTGGATCTTCCACATCAGGCCCGACAGGGAATGACTGGTTAGACCTCACGACTAGACACCCCATCGAGATACGACAGGAAGCCATCGGAGCCAGAGGAACCTTCTCGGAAGATTGAGGCGAGACCCTTCAGGCGATCGTCTGCGTCCTCAGTGACGGAGATGTTGTTTGCCTTGAGCCACTCGAGGATCTTCCCGAGCATGGCTGCGTTGAACTCACCGTTTTGAAGTTGTTGACGCAGGGAGGCCTCAAAGCACTCACCTAAGAGCCGATGGATCAGCGCCGCCTGCTTAGAAGAGACACCATTACTTGATTCAGACATAAACTTATTTACATAAATAGATAGTTATTCACTCTTCAATCACATCTAGCTGGGCCAAGATCACCGCTATGGCCTCATTCTAATTAGTGAATGTTAGATAGTTTCGTTGCTGCAGTTGTTTTGACGCTCTAATGAAACCCAGGGATGTACTCAATGTTACGCCAAAAATTAGATTACTAGATTTTAGTCTTCTAAAATTTCAATACCTTTGCGGACTATTTGTCCGAACCCGAAATTGTCAATCCCGTACACCAAGGAGCATCTGATCACAGCTCTTGTTGATATTTTTGATATCATGTATAAGAACATGGATATCAAGGAATATGCGTCAATGCTTAATCAACTGAGTGTTGATGAGCTTAGGAAGGAGTTACCTGTTGAGGAGGATGAGATGAAGGAGTTCATGGAGCCCTATCTCAGCAAGACATAGTGAATAGCTAGAAGTTATATCCATTGTCTGGGAGAGCATCCCAGTCAATATCATCAATAACATCACGGTATTTATCGACACCAACAATAGTCAGTTGTGGGTAGGCGACAGTGTGATCCGGGTTGAACTTAAGCTCAGGGAACACAGTTACTTTGAGACTGGTCCCTGGATGGGGTTCACCTTGATTAGGAAAGTCAGGGGCGTATGGCTTAACTACCGTCTCAAGGATTAGGTCTTCGTCTCTTGTATAAATTTCAGTTGGATCTATAACAGTATTTGGTCCTGCTTCTAACTCCAAGATCTGATCCAGCTCAAACTGGAGCATCGGATCAAATGGTTGAAGGATGATCTGATAGCAGCCTTTCATCCGGTCACGGAATTGCTGCATCTCATCGAGGCTTCCAGACACTAGATGGCCTGATACATCGAACCTTTTATTTAATTGAATAGACATAGGTCTGTGGTGATTAGTTTGTCCCAGAGTCGCAACAAAGGGAAAACACACCGAAGACATCTAGCAGGAATTGAACCTGCTCTAGATCACCAGATAGATGTATGTAGAGATGATGGAAGAGGACCAGTCCACCATCACCTCCAGAGACAAACAGCAGACACCACATCTGCTCCAAGCCTATTTAGGACGCCGGTCAAGGAGGCGTAGGAATTAGGGCTTTATTCGGTCAATAGATAACCCCAGACAACCTGGGTACAGTCTCTCTATCTAGTCTTAGATATTAATAGACTGGACCTAGGAGGCTCTATAGGAATGCGTAGGCATCGTTCCGATAGAACGCATAAGGATAGAAGCTATCTTCAGCGGATGTATAGAGCAGCGGTAAAAACCCTTACCCCTGTTTAAGCAACAGAAAGATAAGAATCTCTACCACCACTCAACACTGAAGACTTCAGCATGGAGAGGCAAGAGCATCTAATTCAGGAACCCTTAAACCTGATCAGAGGGGAGAGAATGTTTGTATATTCTCTATAAGTACTGAGCCTAATCTGTGTGTAAGATGTTAGTCATGCCAACGGACTAGGTCCAGTCTATCCCTCTATAAATCAGCTAGATGCAACGTCTGAGCAACATGAATCAGCAGACCATGTAGTCAGAACCCTTGCTCATCTCTGGCTTGAAGGTTCCAAAGGTAGGGGGCTGGTTGAGCCTCCTAGTGATCTTGTTCTCGTCCAGGATGCCGTTGAGGTAGTCAAAGCTTGTGACCCTCTCAAAGCTCTTCTGGAAGCGCTCAATGAGCTCCTGGCGTTGTCTACCAGGACTACACCCTATGCAGTCATGAACGAGGGAATAGTTTCCCTCATAACCATCAACTAAGTCAGCTAAGACAGCAGCATCAGCGGCGTGAATGAAGTTAGGAGCACATGCTTTGGACATGGCTTTGAAGTCCACCTCATCAGTCGCTTCATGCAGTTGCTGGTCTCTGAAGGCCGCTGAGGGGTCGTAGAGGCTGTGTGTCGTCAGGTGGTCAATCCTTAGCGCCTTGGCCTTTGTGACCGGATAGCGCTGGATCATCACGCTGTCGTTCGGCATAGGTGTCCGAATCTCAAGGACGTCCTCACCATCGATCTGCCTTGGCTCGTATTCGACCCGCTTTGACGTGTCACCCTCTGCCTTCTCCACCTCAACCCTCAGAGCTAAATCAGCCACATTCCTGGCCCAGTTGACGTATGCCGTCAGGGCTGGAACTGCGTGGTTCAGTCCTTCCTCAAAGAAAGGAGCCAGAGCACGAGCCTCATCAATGGAGAGCTTCTTGGTCTTGCCGCTGATGTGGATGAACTTGAACTTCTCCCTCATGCCAGCGATGGTCTTACCCATGCCAGCCCCATAGAGCCGAGGCAAGAATCCGCCTTTGATGCCCTTACGGACGGCGGCCATCTTTGCTGGGTCTGTTGAGAAGAGATAGCGGACCCTCCGCTCTTCCATGTAGCGGGTCTTCTTGTCACCACCTTTGAGCTCGTTCCCGTTCTGATCAAGAAGTGGGATGTTCTTGTAACCGAGCTCTTTGATCCGCTCCTGCATGACCCTCAGCACCGACTTATAGATGTCGAAGGGCTCAGGGCCTGGCAGAAGATTGGTGGCCTGAGCTGTCTTCCTTGAGCCTGTGAAGCCTGCGATCAGTTGCCCACCACTGCATGTGGCATCAACCGCCACGATGATTCCAGTTGTGAGAGGCATGTCGTCCGACTCAAAGAGGCGGCGATATTCGAGAGCACAGGCAAGGAAGGCCCACTCATCGTCCATCTCAGGGAATGTTCTCCAGAAGGACTTGGGATCAGTGATTGAATCCATGTCCTTGATCGAGTCGAGGATCTGTTCCTTGTGCTGGATGAACCATTGGGTTCTGTATTCCCAGCTCTTCTTGTCCTGACCACCGAAGCCAGCGATAGCCCATTGCAGATCTCTCTGGGTGAACTCATCAACAGGGACCTCGTTGGCGAACAACAGCAAGGACTTCTGGTAGCCCATGCCCTGACTGTTCAGGAGGTGATTGGCACAGTAAGCACGGCCTCTGAAGCCACCCTGGACAGGCATCCAGAAGCGTTCTAGGTCTGCAACCCGGTTAGCTAAGGCAAGCGTGTCAGTGGTCAGAGAAGCTTCTGATTCACTCTGCTTGGCCTTGTAAACACGCCACTCCGCTGCCACAACCTTCACCTCTTTCTTCCGCTCTTCCTTCTGCTCCTTGGTCATGCCTTTGGTAGGCGGACCAACTTCAGGGGAGATCAGATATTGCTCAGAGTGAGGCGCTGGGATGAAGTTCCCCTGCTCTCGCCACTCCTGCCAAGGCTGAGCCTCCAGAGCGTTCATGACCTCCAGGATCTCTTTGTTGATCTTGAAGGGGATGTTCTGCTGTCCGTTGATGAAACGCTGATGCTGAAGGCTGGGCTCAAACGAACCCTTAAAGCCACCAGTGAACGATCTCTTGATTAGTGACTGAGCCATTCCCACGTATCCACCGGCCTGATCTTTCGTATGGGGACGAGGAGGGCAGACCATGACATCAGGGACGAAGGTCTTACCCAGACGCTTTAGGTCCAGTTGATCCAGTCTCTGTTCAGCCTTAGGGGTAAGCCCGTAGTACTGCTCATTCCACTTATCAACAGTCTCAAAGACTTTGAAGCCCAGCCAAAGCTCACAACCCTTCACGACATAGCTGATCAACTTGCCAGCTAAGGCATGACCCTCACGGTTAGTGAATGGCTTCCACTGAAGAACCTTGGCGAATGGAGATAGATCGTTATCCCGGAATTCCTGAGCACGATCCTTTCGCATCAGTCTGGTGTTCGTCTTCTTCTGACTCCAGCCAGCCTTGTGGCTGTAGGCATCCTTCAAGATAAAGTCGAGAAGCTTGTCCTGGCCTGTGTTTTTCGTACATTCTCGTATGTAGCGATGACATAAGTGGTCATTAATACGATCAGAAATGATGCTTTCTAGCTTGTAATTAGTGGGCCTGGTCCCAAAACGTTTACCAGAACCAGATAGCTCGGTCATATTGCCGAGTAGAGGCATCCGGCAGGTGTCGATCATGGTGAGCAGAACGATGAAAGCGATCTCATCGGAGTCCCATAGATTGACGGACCTAGTTGTTTGGCGGCTCAGCTCGCCTGTGTCCTTCCCCTCTTCATCAAGCTTGGGAAGACTTGGGATGAGTTTGTCTGTGAGCTTCTGATACAGAGGCCCAAGAGTTGCACTTGCAAGGCCAGCACGTTTCAGAGTGCTATCCATTGCTGTTGTGATTGCCTCGCTGCAGAGGTAAAGGCATTGGTCCAGTAGATAACCACCACCTTCTGAGCGGCTGTAGTCCATACCTTCCTTCTGTTTGCGGAGGGCTTGCTCAGCCTTGATTCGTCCAAGTGCTGATGCCTTTTCCTCGCGTTCCCTTTGAGCGTGGAGCTCTTCTGTTGTGGGCTCTCGGTGGTTAATAGGCAGATGATTTCGTGTGGTGTTGTTGCTTGTCATTGAATTAAAAAGAATGATTTACGTAATGCGAGCTCCGACGTGTTCCAGCCACTCATTGAGATGGTCGATCTCATGAGGGCTTAACCAGGCTTCGACATTGTTGTGTGTAATTGCTACGGCAATAGATCCCTCTAGAATCGTCCTGGGGACGTCTAGTTCTGGGTTCCTTGAATATGTAGCGGTAGCTAATCTTGAGGCTCTTAGAGCAGCTTGTGGATGCCATTGACGCAGCCGATCAAGCTCATGTCGCATCTGTAATTGATGAAGATGCTTCTGCTCAGGTGTGAGACTTGCGTAGAGATTCGATGGGATCATTTCCCTTGCTCCATATATCCGGCTTGGATCAGTCCCTGTCGAATTAACCAACCCAATGGGCGATCTAATTCAAGGGATACAGCCAGGAGATTTTCATAGTCGCTTTCAGAAACCTTGCTAAAGATGGTCTTATGCATGGTTCCTGCATTTGGTCTTGATTGATGACGGGCCATTGGCTCAGTTCTCCTTTACTTCTTCTTTGCGGCTATCGATGATGTCTTCCATCATCTGGATCATTTGCTGAGAAATGTTGACCTGGGCCATGTTGTTCTTGATCTTGCTCTGGTGAGCTGCGATCCATTCCTTCAGCTCAGCATCAGAGAAACGGCAAGGCATGGTGGTCTTAGGGGTGTTCATGAGTTCAGTTGCTTGGTTGATTAGGTGGCGAGCTTCTTTATGTGATGTGGCTTGCTCTGCCTGAGCCACTAGATGGTCGTATTCAGTTGTGTCTTTGTGATTCATAGGGATTGATTCTCGGTTAATTCGAGCAACACAAGAGAGCAAATAAACACCAGCTCTCTCGCTGGACTTACAAGGGCCAAATGCCCCAGCCAAGTTCTTCTATAAGTACCGATCCAATCTGTCTCTCAGATCTGGGATCAGTCCTAGTTTTTCATTAGATTGACTGGACCAAGGAAGTCATTTACGCAACAACTTCTCTAGCGTTGGTGATACTCTTCCGGATCTACATGATCCAAGAAATCACAAAGCATCTTCCAATGGGCTAGCAGTTCATCCCTGCTCTCCTTGGTGTCAGTCCTCACGGCTCGATGAAACAAGCTGATGAGGGTGCTGTCTTGTTGATCAGTCATTGGCGTACGTGCCAATTCTTGACACGGCCCGACGTATCAATCTTGATTCTTCCAGTAGCTGGATCGATAGGGAAAATGGTGTCGATAGATGAGCCAATCTTTTCACTCGCTACAAGAATTGAGAAGGAGAGAACGAGGATTGAAAGTGGTGTAGCTAATCGAAGTAGGTGAGTCATCTGAAGGAGGATTAGCGGCGAGGTTTAAAGAAGTAACGGAGAGGCTTTTTGCTTAGCTTGTATAGATCTTCCTTTTCATCCCAGTCTCTACGTTCATCGAGGGCATCCATCTCATTCTCAAACTCAACACCAGCGCTCCTATACCTTTCATGAGCCCTCTCTATCTGCTCCGCTGAATAGTTCTCCTCATACTTTTTGAGGGAGGCTTGGAGCTGATCACGGATGCCGTAATAGTCACCATGTGAAGCGTAGTAAACCTCAACGAGTAGTCGAATCAATTCGCTGATCTCGTTGTAGCTGCTGTTCATTGTGGTCAGTGTCACCTTCCCAAGGCGTTCAAGGCGATTGCACACTTTGTTGAGGAGCCACTGCTGAGCATCAATGTCATTGCTGTTGGCTTCGCTCAGAGTGCAGATGAATAACTGAGCCATAGATCAATACCTAATACGTGTGGCGACAGTGAATACACCAGCACCGATCAATCCACCAACGGCGATGCGTCCTGTATGGCGGTTGCTAAATGCAAGGGCTCCAATAGAGACAGCGATTGCCAGGGAGATCCAATACTTACGAGTGGGGGTCATGGTTCAGAAGAGGAATTGAGTAGTGAGCAAGATGCTCATTTGGATTTGATGTGAAAGGGGTCTTGGTCAGCCATCACGTAGGTGGCGAAGATCCAGGAGAAAAGGACTACGAAGGAGGTCATTGGCTCATCAGCTAGTGGTGGCGAATTTGCTGACGAGTCCCTCAAAGAACTCAGCAGTGAATGACTGGCTGCCTGCTTGGCGAGCAACCACCTCACCGCCTTCAAAGGCGACAAGAGTTGGTGTGGCTACGACTCCGCTGTCTTTGGCGAAGTCCGTCCAATCACCACAGCACTTGGAATCAGTGATGGTGATGACGTCTTTCCAGCCATCAACCTTGGACAGCTGTGTTTTGACGTAGTGGCAGGGGCGGCAGCCTTCTTGAACGAAAAGATGGATTTGTGGGGTGTTCATTTGTCAGGTAAGCAGATGGTTTTTGTTTTAGAAAATTCTCAATTCTCAAGGCGTACTGTGGGACCAAGTGGACGACACGAACCACCACAGAAAGCGCTTAATGCTGAAGAGAACTCGGCAAAAGATCTCCGATTAGTGAAAATGAATGTGCCGCTACCTTCCACGCTATTTTCGTTATAAATAACGAGCGCGGTACCTCGTCCTGAGCAGCTATTGCGAGTCAAAAGACCAGTCCCGCATAAAAAGTTTTGACTGAATTCATACTTAACAATCTGACCTTTATCAATGCCATCAGCGCCGTTGACAGTGAGCCTGTTGTTTGTGAACTCAACCTTGCAGTCATTTCCTTTTTTGCCGCAGTAGGCATCAAAGGTTCTTTTTGTGCCTTCCTCCGCAGCTCCCAACCCTGCCTTGGCAGGTGGCGGTGAGATGAGGTTCAAAGCGCCGCCAAACAGAGCGATAGAAGAGACAGCGGCGAGAACGGCTTGATTGAACTTGGTCATTTTATTGTCTCTGTAGGGACGGTGTGTTGCTTTCGACTCCTCTTTTATAAACCTTTTGTCTCTACCCTGTCAACACAAAGTACAGAAGCTACTGGTACGGCTGTCACTACTTGGTATGCTCAGGCCATAGAAAGAGGTTTCATGGCGCTCAAGTCAGTCAACATCCGTATAGACGAGGTACTGCTTCAGTCCATTGACCAGGCAGCATCAGCCGCTGGCATGGACCGGAGCAACTGGATGCGTCTTGCCTTTACAGAGCGCTTACGAGGTAGGGGCCCAGAAATGGTGGATCAGATAGAAGTGGTGGACGAAAGAGCCAGAGGCATCGTCAAAGACATGCTCTCCCGTCTGGACCGGTTAGAGACAAAGGTTTTTCCTAGCGACCCTTTCGACGCATAAGTTCTGGCAGCTATTGCACACAGCACCAAGATCTGATGCGGACATGATCAAGGAGACGGGGATAGATCAACTGGACCCCGAACGATTAAGCGAGCTTCAGACATTGCTTAGTGCTCTTCAGAAGTTGAAAGACTAGGTCCAGTCCCTACTTAGAGAGAACGATTCTCATCTGTAAATAGGCTGAATGTCGCGGTGTTCTTAGCTCTGTAGAGATGCTGCAGCCTGCCCGTACGGGGCGTTGGGATGAGCAAAATCCTTGATCACATCGCGCCAACACCAGTTCTGGATGTTGTGGACGATTGGCCTCGTTCAACGACACGCACGGAATGGTTTCGCCTTACACGCGATCTGATCCAGAGCGTTATCGCTGAGATGGATCTAGATCCTGATTCGTTATCGCAGGTCGAGGAAGCGTTTATCTCTGCGGGACTGCTGTGAGAGCCGCTCAAAGCATGTATCAATATGAACATCAGCTTTAGTAAATCCTTCTTAGATTTTTATGGTGAACCATGGCTGCGAATTGATCAATGACAAAACTTACCGTAGGGAAAGCGAAAGCATTGGTCAGAAAGTCAGAGGCGAGCAGAAACAGAAAGCAGCATGGGCATGTCGTCATCCCAGCTAATTATAAATCGATTGGCATTAGAGCTTTTTACAACACACAACTAAAAAGCGCTGTAATCCCAAACAAAGTCACCTCGATTGGCAATTATGCATTTGAATTTAATCATTTAACGAAAATCACAATCCCGGATAGCGTCACTTCGATAGGCGCTAGTGCATTTCAAAGTAATAAATTAACGAAGGTTGTGATCCCCTATGGCATCAGATCGATCAAGGACTTTACATTTAACAGAAACAGACTTACGAGCGTTGAGATACCTGATAGCGTTTCATCGATAGGCAGATCTGCATTTGATGAAAATAAATTATCAAATGTTGTGATCCCAAACAGCGTCGAAACGATTGCTTATAAAGCATTTCACAAGAATCGACTAAGAAGCGTTGTAATCCCAGATAGTGTCAAATCGATTTCCAATGGTGCATTTATGAATAATCCAACTCTGAAAACAATCAGCATTCCAAAGAAAGCAAATTATAAGCTCACAAAATTCCCCAAAGGAGTTGAGATAATCAGAAGGAGTGGTAATACTTCCCCAACTTATCTTTCTGTCTCAGCAACATCCTTTGACGAAAATATCGCATCTGGGTCTCACATCGCATCCTTCAAAACGACAGACCCTGATGCAGGTGACACCTTCTCCTATAAATTTGTTGATGGAGAAGGTGACACCGATAACGCTTTATTCACTATTAGTGACATCGGCAAGCTCGAGATCAATTCATCCCCAGATTACGAAACTCAGGACTCCTATTCGATCCGTATTAAGACAACTGATTCTGGTGGTCTGGGTTTTGAGAAGTCATTCACTTTTATCGTGAATGATGTGGATGAAACTCCAACTCCAACTCCAGCTCCAACTCCAACTCCAACTCCGCATTCATCCTCGAATGCTGATTCAACAAATAAAGAAAAAAACCTTTCAGATGTTCCCACTGACACACCAGCAAGTATCAGGAACTCGATGCTTATCGATGACAGCATCATTATTGACTTTTCCGAGAATGTACTCCCCACAAAGAGTGGTCTTGAATTGAGTATTCGCAAGTCCTCAGATAATTCTCTTGTTGAAACTATTGACTTCAGCTCAAGCACGCCTGATGGCCTTGTTTCTTTCGAAACACGCATAGAGGATTATTCGCACAACACCATAGCGTTGCTGCTTAATGATTTCACTGATGAGTTGGCTTCTGAATATGGCGTAAAGGCTGGCTCTCAAACAGGTGATTATTGGGCATCAAAGCTTCAAGATGAATGGCTTCTAGTCATTGATGATCAATCCTATGAAGCCAAAGCTAAATCAGATTGGACTACTGATACTACTTGGAGTTACCACGAATTAACTCCTGAGTACACTCCCGGACAAGACTTAAGTGGCACCAAACAAATCCTATTATCCCCAAAAGACGGTATTAAGCAGTTAACTATTAGCCCAAAGACTTCGCTTTCTTACGACACCGATTATTATCTTGAGATTGACAAGAGTGATTTCAAAGTAAAGAGTACTGGCAAGGATCTTGCTGCTTATAAGCTAGATTTTGATTTGGGGTCTTCTTCAAAGTCCAATGCTGGCACCAAGAATACGGAGTCAGGATCGACGCAGGATCAAAAGCAACGTCTTGTTTTTGATTTGCCGTCTAAATTCAATAAGAAAATCGCTGACAAGCTAACTAACTTTAATCCCTCAAAGGAAACATTAGGCTTTGATTCCGATAGTTTTGGAATTGGTAATTCGTTCACTTTTAAATCAGGTAGAAACAGTAAGTCACTCAAAAAACTTGCCAACAAAGATTTCTACTTTCTCTACGACGAGAAGAAAGGCGGGCTCTACTTCAACGAGAATGGTGCAGACAAAGGCTTTGGTAATGGTGGCATCATTGCCATCCTTAAAGGCGCACCTGATCTGACTGCCAGTAATTTGGAGTTCATCTGAGGTGTAAAGCTGCTCTGTCCTCGTGCCCACGCAAGCTCGACTGGATGACGGGGCTGGGGATCAACTCAACCGCTGGCCTTCATCGTCAAAGATGAGCTGGCTTCAACTATCTACAGAACCCCTTGCGTCATCGCTGCGATCTGACCCAGGCTCAGGTTGTCTCCCACATAGACCGCTTCTAAGTAACCCGAGGCATAAATGCCAATACCGCTGAGGGTTTCACCGAGGTTGCTCTGGTGACTCACGGCTCTGTAGCTCAGTTGGCTTGTGGCAACACCCTGAACATTGATCCGATCAAAGCTATCCAGTTCAGTGATCTTGTCTGCTTTCTGTCCATCAGGACTATTGCCAGCCTTCTCATAGAGCCAGTTCTCTGCCCACTGGTCACTCTTGAAATACAAGCTGTCCACAGCGCCATCGGCTTCGTTTTCAAAGGTGTTCAGTCCAAAGCCCCCGTACATCGTGTCACTACCATCTCCACCGGTGATGATGTCGCGCCCATTTCCTGCTCTTAATTCGTCATTTCCATCATTGCCAAAAAGTATGTCTGCACCTTGAAGACCCACCAACTTATTGTCATTCAAATCTCCAATTAACACGTCATTGACAGTGGAAGAACCTCTTAAGGGTTGAGAAAACCAATTGCGACTTAAATCATATGGGGGGTTCTGAACTTCACAATTTAAACCTTGAAGCAAATTCGACGAAAATAGCTTTTGATGCCAATCCTCCTGCAAAAAAAGTCCATTCACCTCGCTAAAAATACCGGCATAACCATCTCCTTTGAGATCAACTGATTGGCCATTATTGATTTGATATTCATGAGTAACAAAGTCTCCCGAGTGCAACTTACTCATTGCCGTATCCCACGCAGCAAAGTTAATTTCCGTTACTTTTGTCCTGAAGCCAGGATCATCAAAGAAGCCGTACTCGAAGCCATCGTCGTGTCTATAAACGGTGTAGACATTATCTATTTTAGCAGAGTAGAGTGACTTCTCATCCCTGCGATACTTAAAGGAGCCATATATAACTTGTCTGATTGATACGGGATCGTCAGAGTTAATCCTAGTATTTATGATAATTACATTTGATGAAAACTCCCACTCGATTGTGCGCGGGAATGCTGATGCACCTGCGATCTCTCCACCGTTTGCTATCTGATATGCGTTGTACGTATCTCTTGAAAGTTTGACCTGATGATCTTCTATAAAACGAACTCCATCTCGATCGTACTTGGTGCTATCAATTCCAGAACCGAACCAACCCCGTTCCGATGACATAATCAAAGTTATATTTGACCATAACATATATCTTTTGATCTCCGCGAGATGTTTACGCTGAACATCGATGGCATTGATGGCCGCGGCTGGTCAAGCGAAGCAACAAAAGAATCCTGGAGCTGTTGTTGCATGCATTAAGCAGCTCGACTGGATGACGGGGTTGGGGATCAACTCAACTGCTTTGGGCTGCTGGCATTCCTGAGAGACAAGCCAGAGATATTGCAAAACCAAGAGTTGATCTAGATAAAAAGATCTTGCTCATTTGAAGAACTCCTCTGAGAAAATTAAATTAACTGGTCCAAGGCTCTTCTCATAGTTTCCAACTTGACTGACCCGTACACCCCTGTCTGAGTCTTCGGTGTATGTCCAAACAGTCTTCCGATAACTGACTCGTTGATGTCCTTCTCCCTTAGGCATGTTGCAGCCCAGTCTCGAGTTGCCTTCGGACTAACTCCGATGATGTCTGACCAATGCATTCCTTCAGCCCATCGTGCTCTCTTTGGGTTGTAAGACCAAGGGAATATCAATCCTTCACCAAACTTCTGAGCCTTGAGGATCGGCATCAGGTTCTTGTGAATGGGAATGCTTCTGATTCTGAAGTCGTTCTTCAGCGGTCTTGTCTCATGGCTCTTGAAGTTGATGACACCTGATGAGAGATCGATGTCTTCCCATCTCAAACCTGCTGCCTCTGAGGCGTGACTACCTGTCCACCTGAGTAGATGCCAAAGGAGTTGATGGTGTTGAGGGAGCTTGGTCCAGTCCTTATCTCCTTGATCCAGTAAGACCACTTCCTTCTTCTTCGCTCTGCCTCTGACTCTCTTGGTCAACTCAAAGAAGGGGTTGGCCTGGACCCAGCCCTCTTCAACGGCCACACCAAACAAGCCATTGAGGAACCTGAGCCTTGTCCTCACTGTTGATGGCTGACACCTCTCCAACTCACCAGCACGCCAGCTCAAGGCGTCATCCCTCGTTATCTGCTGGATGTATTGCTTGCCGGTGTGTTCCATCAGCTTGCCGAGGTAACGCTCCCACTCGAACCTTGTGCCTGGTGCAGGGCTCTTCAGCAGGGTTGCCCTGGTCAGTAGGTCTTCAGGTGTCTTGAGTTCCTGTGTTGTCCCGTCCAGGACACCCTTAGCCACCTCATGGAGCTCTTCATATCTCGGGTTGACTGAGCCCTCGATGTCCAGATACATCGGCTCTCTGCTGACCGAGGACACCAAGTCATGAGCGTCTATGTCTGCTGGGACCAGTCCCCTCTCTGGAATCAAGGAGACGAGCTTCTGAGTAGCTGTGAGCTGTTGACCCCTCGCTGCCTTGATTAGTTGCTCTGTCTCTGCCAGGAACATCGCTGCATTCCTCTTGGCCTCTGTCGATGAGTTGCCTGCCTTCCTGATCCATGTGGCCTTGCCGATGACACCACGGCAGTCAGGAGGGACACTGCGTTGGAAGAACCAGCCCTCTCGGCCTCTGCGTCGTTTGAGGTAGTCAGCCATGAGCTTCTGTTCGGCTATCTAGGCCCAGACTCTAGGCCCTATGCCTCCTCAAATCAACTGAGGTCAGTGGTGTTCTGTGTTCTTGCTGCTGCCTCATCAGTCTTTGCTGAACTGCAGCATGCTCCCCCTACGTGTGTTCTGAATTTTATGGAGACCACGCCCCTTGATCCAAGTCTTCCGGGTGTGCGGATGCTGCAGAACTGGATCCGCGAAGGCCTCGCTGTGAGCATCGCGGTTCTTGATCAGGAGCGCATTGAGGGCCGACTGATTTGGCAAGACCCTGAGTTTCTGGCCCTTGAACGTCTCGGCTCTACACGTCCTGTTTTGATCGCCCGCCGGCACATCACCTTGATTCGATCCATCGATTGAGAAACAGGTGTGTGGCACGATCGCAGCCAAGCCACATGCGGGTCCCGTGAACGCTGCCTCTTCTTCAGCTTCAGCTAACAACAGCCCGCAGGAGAACCGATACGACCCCTCGGCCCTTGAGCAGCGCTGGAGAGCCCGATGGAAAGACCAAGGGTTGGACACCACAGAAACCGAGTCCAACAAACCGGGCTTCTTTGCCCTTTCGATGTTTCCGTACCCATCAGGAAGCCTGCACATGGGGCATGTGCGGAACTACGTAATTACTGATGTCATCGCTCGTGTCCAGCGGATGCGCGGGGATTCCGTTTTGCATCCCATGGGCTGGGACGCCTTCGGATTGCCCGCTGAAAATGCTGCCATCGAACGCAATATTGACCCCGGTGAGTGGACGGATCGCAATATCGACCAAATGCGAGATCAACTCGATCGGCTCGGACTGTCCATCGATTGGGATCGCGAACAAGCCACGTGCCATAGCGATTACTACCGCTGGACCCAGTGGCTCTTTCTCGAATTATTCGAAGGCGGACTGGCTTACAGAAAAAATGCAACGGTGAACTGGGATCCCGTTGATCAGACGGTGCTAGCGAATGAGCAGGTGGATGCCGATGGGCGTTCCTGGCGATCCGGAGCACTGGTCGAACAACGCCAACTCAACCAATGGTTCCTCCGAATTACCGATTACGCCGAAGCCCTGCTGAACGACCTCGACAAGCTGAAGGGTTGGCCTGAACGGGTCCGCACCATGCAAGCCAACTGGATTGGGCGCTCAGAAGGGGCCGAAATCACATTCCAAGTGACTGGCTCGAGTCAACAATCCATCACGGTGTTCACCACGCGGCCCGACACTTTGTCGGGGGCGAGTTATGTGGTGTTGGCCCCAGAACATCAATTGGTGGACGGGCTCACAACGGAAGAGCACCGGGCTTCCGTTGATCAGTTTCGGAAACAAGTTGCTCGCCTCAGCACGATTGAACGCACCAGTGACGAAAGGCCCAAGCAAGGGGTTGCCACTGGAGCCTGCGTCACCAATCCACTCACTGGCGAACAACTGCCGGTCTGGATCGCCGATTACGTCTTGGCCGACTACGGAACAGGTGCGGTGATGGGCGTACCGGCGCACGACCAACGGGATATCCAATTTGCTAAGGCCAATGAATTAGCGATCCGTCAGGTGATCGATGCCGATGGTGCCAAAGAAGCGATCGATGCAGGAAAGGCGTGGATAGAGCCAGGAACGTTGATCAACTCCGGAGTGTTTAATGGCCAGCCCTCAAACCAGGGCAAAGCATCGATCACGTCCCATGGAGAAACGGCCGGATGGGCCACGAGCAAAGTGACCTACAGGCTGCGTGACTGGTTGATTTCAAGGCAGCGGTATTGGGGCTGCCCAATCCCCGTAATCCATTGCCCCACTTGCGGAGTTGTACCCGTTCCACGGGACGATTTGCCAGTTGAATTACCGCGAGGCATCGATCTGTCTGGAAAAGGCGGATCACCCTTGAGCCAGCAGAGCGATTGGGTCAACGTGTCGTGCCCTTGCTGTGGTGGTGCCGCCAAGCGTGAAACCGACACCATGGACACCTTCATGTGTTCGTCCTGGTATTTCCTGCGTTTTGCTGATCCCCACAACACAGATCAACCCTTCAGCAAGGAGGCGGTTAGACGTTGGTTACCGGTGAAGCAATACGTGGGAGGCATTGAACATGCCATTCTCCATCTCCTTTATTCAAGATTTTTCACCAAGGCACTCCGAGATCGTGGCCTAATTGATATCGATGAGCCCTTCGAGCGTCTACTCACCCAGGGGATGGTGCAGGCCATTACTTATCGCAATCCGATCACTGGCAAATACATCGCAACAGCTGATGTAAGTGATCCCAACGATCCGCTCGATCCAACCACTGGCGACAAACTCGAGGTGTTGTTCGAGAAAATGTCGAAGTCGAAATACAACGGCGTTGATCCAGCGGCAGTCATTGATCGCTATGGCGCCGATACCGCACGCATGTTCATCTTGTTCAAGGCACCCCCCGAGAAAGATCTCGAGTGGGATGACGCTGATGTAGAGGGGCAATTCAGATTTCTGCAGCGACTATGGCGCTTGGTTGAGAGTGCATCGTCAACGCTGACCGATCTAAATTCAACAGAATGTCCAGCAGATTTGACGGATCAGGAAGCCAATGTTCGTCGAGCCCTTCACTTAGCGATCGATGCAGTAAGTGATGATCTAAACGGTGAAATTCAGCTGAATACAGCAATTTCTGAGTTAATGAAGTTGTCGAACACGATCACATCATCGGGACCTGATCGTCTCCGTCCTCCAATTCTCCAGGAAGCATTATCTGGCCTGATTCGATTGCTAGCCCCGTTTGCACCGCACATTGCAGAGGAGTTCTGGAGTCGTCTCGGTGGTGTTGGCAGCGTGCATCAACAAAGCTGGCCCTCGGTGGATCCCAGCGCATTAATCCAAGACACCATTTCCATCGTGATTCAAGTGAAGGGCAAAGTTCGTGGAAGTATCCAAGCGCCAGCCGATGCAGACAAAGCGACTCTGGAGTCCATGGCACTGTCCAGCGAAGTGGCCAACAAATGGCTTGAAGGAGCAACACCTAAGCGAGTCATTGTCGTCCCTGGAAAACTGGTCAACCTTGTGCCCTGATTCATCTAGCAGGTTACAAAATGAAAGCCAGAACTACTCCAAACAATCCAAACTTTTAAAACTAAGAATTAAAAATTGCCCTTCAAGCAAAACAATCTTTAACCCTTGCTGAAGCGCATACCGGCTGGACTCGACCAGTCACCCTGTGCGTTGTACTGGCGCTTGTTACCAGTGAGATGCCGCATAATCCAAAAAATAGATTCATCACTACCGTCGTCGAGAACTTGCCGAATCTCAGACACAGTGCGAGGCACTCCATCCTGTAAAACCTCCTCCACACGTTGCTGCAAATCGAGAATGGCAGCTGCGGCCTTTTTACCAGCTTCGACACCAGGCTGGTGGTAAGCATTCACATTCACCAACTCGCCATAAAGCCCAACTGCTCGCTCAAACAAAGCGACAAGAGCCCCCAGGCGTCGTTCATCGAAGCACCGCATGGTGATCGTCATGTTTTGACGTCCACCTTCCGTCAGCGCTGAACGTGTGCCCTGCAAAAAGCCATCGAGAAAATCACCGGGACGCTCGTTTTTGATGACTGGAATATCTTCACTGTCTTCAAGCTCTTCAATAAATGTGGCGAAGAAATTATCAACGCCATCACGCAATTGTTGAACATAAGCATGTTGATCGGTCGAGCCTTTATTGCCGTAAACAGCAATACCTTGATGAACAACATTGCCATCCCGATCAAGGCGCTTTCCAAGGGACTCCATCACAAGTTGTTGGAGATAACGACTAAAAACCTCCAGGCGATCGCGATAGGGGAGAACCACCATGTCTCGACGACCTTTCCCTTCTCCTGCCACGTACCAAGATGCTGCCATCAGCGCAGCCGGATTCCGACGGGAATCAGCCACTCGCGTGGCTTCATCCATCTGAGCAGCACCTGCTAAAAAATCTCTGATGTCGCAACCAATCAGTGCGCCAGGGAGCAAGCCAACGGCACTGGTGATGCTTGTGCGACCACCCACCCAATCGAACATATCGAAGCGTTTGAGCCAGGCTTCCTGCTGAGCCTGTTGATCAAGCCGGCTGTTCAACATCGTGATCGCAACCGCTTGGCCAGCCCATTCACCTCCGGCGGCTTCCAGCTTTAAGCGGGCTTGCTCCATGCCGATATGAGGCTCGGGTGTTCCACCGGACTTACTCACCGTCACCACCAAGGTGGTCTTGAAGCGACCGGCCAGGCCACCAAGAACGTTGCTCATCCCGTTGGGATCAACATTGTCGAGGAAATGGAAGGGGAGCCCCTGGTTGTTGTTCTGGAGCGCGCGAATCATCAGGGCCGGACCAAGGCCACTGCCTCCGATCCCAATCCACAACACATCCGTAAACGGAACTCCACTCGGTGCCTTGATCTCACCATGAACGACACCACGCCCAAAAGCCTCGATGTCATCGACTTCGCTGGCGATATGGGTCCGTAGGTCATCAGACGGAGCCAGTTGGGGATTCCGCAACCAGTAATGCCCGACTTGTCGTTCTTCATCGGGATTGGCGATAGCGCCCGCCTCCAGCTCATTCATGGCGGTGAAGGCACGGTCCATGGCTGGTTGCAACGCCTCAAGCTCAGAAGCATTGAGGTGCATTCGGCTGACGTCTAGCCACAAGCCAAGATCGTCGTGATACCAGAGCAGATCACAAAACCGCTGCCATTGAATCTGAGCGTCGCTAGCGCTGAAATCCGGAAAGCTCACGGGGGAGTTGCTGCTGATATCTGCTGAAGCTATCCAGGATCTGACGAAATGCGCACTTTCTTGGACACCCCGGGTAGTTTCATCCGAGTTCCTTCGCATTTGGCCCGACTCCTCAATGCCTGATCGTCTGCGCTTTATCGCTGCAGGAGCCTTTGCCGCCGTAGTTATCGGACTGGGATTCCTGCGCACAACGCCAGGCATCGACATGCAACCAGGCCAAGTGCAATCAACGTTGGATGGGCATCCCAATCCTGCCGATTTCAGCGTTGAAGAATTGCAAATCCTCCAACGGCGATTCGGAGTTCATGGCCCCCAGACACCTCTGGCCCAGCTCTTCACCGATGGAATGGATCAACTGCAGCCCCTACGGTTGCGCACCCTTGATCGCCTCCAAGCACTCAAGCCGGCCATCCTTCGTGAATCGGCACGGCATCGCGTTAATCCGATGTTGGTGACGGCGATTTTGTTCGATGAGATACAACATTCCAAACCCGGGGAGGGGTTGCCTTTTATTGCCCATTCGGGCTTGGTTAGAACCCATGGACCAGCCCAAATCGGCATTAGTGAGCTAATTCATCAAAAGAAACTTCCCCCACAACCCACAGCGGAAGAAATTGCTTGGGCACGGGATCAGTTGTTGAATCCAGAACAAAACGTTCAGCTTTTGGCCGGAAAACTGCAACG
>QCVC01000009.1:0-36620 GCA_003210515.1 Synechococcus sp. AG-683-B21
TGAGCAGCAATTGGCCCTCTTGATTCGCTACCGCCATCAGCAAGGTGCCGCGAATGCGGGATTGCAGGTTCTCAGCGGTTACCCCGTTTGGATCCTCACCAAGCGCAGGGTTCAGGGTTGCGTTGAAGCCATCCATCAAGGGACGGATCGGCAAGGTGGTGGTCTTCAGTCCCAGCCGTTTCGCAAGCGCAACGGCATCGTCGATCGATCCTGCTGAACTCCAGGGCGACGGCATCAGCATTGTCGACACTTGATCGGCGCCGAGGGCTGCGGTGGCAATCACGGCAACCAGCGCTGAATCGATCCCACCACTGAGGCCTAAAAGCGCTGTTTGAAAACCGCACTTGCGGGCATAGTCCCGAACCCCCAGCACGAGGGCTCGGAACAGTCGATCCAGTGGGTCATCAGGGCTGCGATCTGGATTGGCGGGATTGGCTTCGCTGTCCCAAAGGCTGATCTGGTCGCAGCAGGATGGGAGTTCCAGTAATGGGTCTCCTGTGGCAGATATCACAAAACTGCCGCCATCGAAGACCAATTCGTCGTTGCCTCCGACTTGATTGAGATACACCACTGGACAGTTCAAGCGGCGCGCTGCCGTGGCGGCCAGCTTTTGTCGCAACATCGGTTTGTCCGCATCGAAGGGTGATGCAGCGAGGTTGATCACCACATCCGGTTGTTCTGGGATCAATTGTTCGATGGGGTCGGGGCCTGCCAGACGTTCCCGCTGCAGGGTGTCGTCCACCCAGAGGTCTTCGCAAATGGTGAGGCCCAGTCGTTGGCCGTTGGGGAGTTGCAGAAGATTTGGCCCCGTCCCTGGACGGAAGTAGCGCCGCTCATCGAAAACGTCGTAACTGGGTAACAGCTGTTTGTGGGCAACGGCGCGCCATCCCTGCCGGTGCACGAGGGCGATGCTGTTGGTGAGCCCGGGGGCGCGGTCGTCGTCGGTGGGTAAGGCAACACCCACCAACACGATGAGATCGCTGTCCAACTGCTGGCTCATCCACTGGAGCAGCTCTGCTTGAGCAGCGATGCGGGCTGGTTGCAGCAGCAGGTCTCGCGGTGGATAACCCCAAAGCGAGAGTTCGGGGGTGAGCAACACATCGGCCCCGTCGCGTTGGGCTTCGCCGGCTGCCATAAGAATGCGCTCTGCGTTGCCCTGCAGATCACCCACCAATGGATTGATTTGGGCGAGGGCAAAGCGCATCAGCAGGGGGTGGGATTGAGTCCGTAAAGATTGTGCTCGAGCAGGAGGGGCCACACCGCACTAGGGACCTGCTCAGGCTGGGGGGCACGACGTTGCTCAGAGCTAGCGCTCGCTGGGATCTCCACATCCAACACCTCAACAGAGGCTCCGCATCGGGTCAAATCGGCCAGTGCCATCGGGGTGAGCGGCCAACCCTGGCGTGGGGCAATCGCCATCTGGCATTGGCTGAGCCACTGATCAGCTTGTTTCCAATGGGGGATTTGAGCTGCTAAGTCGCTACCCACCACAAACACCAGGTTGTGTTGAGGCCAGCGTTGATGGGCGCGCCGCAACGTCACCATGGTGAATGGACTGCTGAGGTCTTGGGCGAGGTCCAGGTTTGCACTGTTCAGTTGTCCGACCAACGCCTTCAACAGCATGGCCCGCACGGACAGCGCTGCGCCGTGCTGCTTCATTGGGTTGTCGCTTGCCCATGTGGCCACGTGGTCGTAGCGATGCAGGAGCTGCTCCAGGAGGGCCTGGTGTCCTCGGGTTGGAGGGTCGGCACTGGTTCCGAAGAGGGCAATTCGCTGCTGCACCATTTCAAGGCAGCAATGGACGGAGGTTTTGCTGTGCACGCAATGGCCAGCGATGCAGCCAGTGACGCACGACCGGATCGCGTCGCGCCAATCGTTCGAGCAGTGCTCCGGGTTGGCCACCCGATGGGTGGAGGAGGTGTTGGGCCACGAGTTGACCGGTGCGACGGCTTGCGTGAACCGCCAGTGCCGCCTGGGCGAAGGCCACCGGTGCGGCGGGGCCCAAGCTGGTGCCACCACTGATCGGCACCAACAACAACAGCATCTGCTTCAGCGCGCTGAGGCCGAGTTGAATGCCCCCCAGTAGTGCGTTATTTCCAGATAAATGCGTGAGCAGGTGTCGGGCTGCCTTCGGTGTGAGAGGGAGACCGTAGAGGCGACTGAGTTGCACCACTAAGGCTGTGTCGCAGGCCATGCCCCCGGCCAGGTCTAGGGCCAGCACTGGGTTGATCGCCACCCCTGTCGCTTTGGCCGCGGCGTATCGACCAATCAGACCTTGGGCGCTGCGGCGATGGTGTTGAAGCCGCAGTTGTTGGCAGTTGCGCTGGAACTTATCGGCTTGTCGCAGGGCCTGGAGTGCGAGGAGCAGCACGCCTTCACGTGTGAGTTGGCTCTTCAGCTGTTGCTCTAGGGCCTCAACCTGGGCTGGGGTGCGTGCACTGCGAACGCGGCCATCGGGCAGGAGTTTGGCCTGCCGCGGTGCTGCGGCGACCACGGTGAGTGGCAGGTCTCCGGGAAGGCGGGATCGAATGCTGTTGAACAGTGCCGAGCGCTCCTGTTCTGGCCAGCGGTCGCTGCGGTTGAGCACCACATGTAAAGGCTTGCCGCTGCTGAGCAATGTTTGCAGTGCCTCGCGATCCGTCCGGGTGAGATCGCTATCGACCACCAGCAGAACCAAATCAGCCCCCATGGCCACCCGTGATGCCAATCGCGCTCGACCAGCGGCATTGATTTCATCGATTCCTGGTGTATCAACCAGCTCAACGCGGTTGAGGTCCGCGATTGAGACGGGCCACACCACACCTCTCTGGCTCCGCGTGCTGCCGTGGGCCACATCAGTGGCCAGTAGAGGCTCACCAATGAGAGCGTTGATCAGACTCGACTTGCCAACACCAACCCGGCCAAACACCGCGATTCGCAGGGTGTGTTGCTGAAGTCGTTGCAATTGTCGATCGAGTTGGACGAGTTCTCCCCCAAGGAGTCCATGTTCCCGCTGGGATAGGCGGAGGCTCTGGCGCCATTGATCGAGCAATTCTCGGCAGCGCACCACGGTCGGAGGTGGAACGGCAGGAGATGGTGGACCTGTACCTGCTGGTGTTGCGTCGACAAAGTCTTCGTACAGGCCTGAGGAGTGAGCCGAAACAGCGTGGCTTGCTGTGATCTGGAGTCGACCCTGATCCATGCCCTCAGGTTAAAAGGCCATGCAAGCGACCAATCTCAGGGTTGTTTAAGGGGTGTTCTCCAACCGTTGCTCCCTGTTTAACCGTGTTGTGCGGTGTCTTGGTCCCGCTACGCTGGTGGTCGGTCAGGCCAGTCAGCCAGGGGAGAATCCGTGATTCGCATTCTTCTTTTTTCGCTCATTATTGTTTTCACGATCCGTCAAATTAAAAAGATTTTTGCTGAGGCAACGGTTGGTCAACAGGACGTCAGTGCCGATGTCGCGATCGTTGATGTTGATGTAATTGTCGACGATCAGAAGGATCAGCATTCATCCCGCTGACGTGTTTTTCAAGTTTTTGGATTGCGGAGAATGTTGCAATCGATACGAGGGTTCACTCGGTTTTGAGCCGAGTTCTTTTGGGTTATTGATCTGTGATCCCAAAGCGATTCCGTTATTTCGGTATTTGTTTCCATTTTTTTCTTGCAGCCGTTGTTTTTTGTGCCAATCCTGGCGTGTACGGACAATTTAAAAAGCACCATGACCGTCCGACTAGAAAAACTCACTTCAAATGGTTGGGAGCATGAATCCAACCACTCTGATCTTCACAACGCGACAAACCACGCCAAAGATTTGATCGGACAGGAGTTGTCCACATACCGACTCCTCCGTGATGACCGCGTGATGTTGTCGCTCATTACCGCAAAAGGTGTGATATGGGTGAATGCAGACTTGGAAGTTCAAGGCAAAGCTTTGGTTCACGCGTAACTCTTAGATTTTTTAATCAGTGATTCTTGATTTACTCGGTTCCAAAAGCATTGGGACCCTTGTCCAAGAAGGCAAGCATCAACCCTTTCGTGCTGTTGCTTGCCCAATCAAGGGCCTCAACTACGACGAATCACAGATGAAAGACAACGACATTCAGCGTCGTCAACGTCTTTCTGAAGTTGAATACGACTGCTAGGCGGGTTTGCGCCACCAGCCTGCCAAAACCGCTAACACGGCTTCGGCTCCAATCACGCCAACAAAGCCGCCAAACTCATCAACAACGACCCGGACGCCGCCGCTGTCTTTTCTGAAGCCCGTGAGTAGTCGATCGGCTCGGATCATTTCAGGCACATAATCCACCTGCTCACAGAGATCGACCGGTGTGAGCAGGCCGCGGTTTTCAAGCAACGCGGTGAGGAGATGTTCTCGGCTTGCAACGCCTAAAACCTTGTCCACTTGGTCACCTAAGACCACCCACCATTGGGAATTGTTCTCCATCAGCCGAGACCGTTGCGACTCAATGCTCAAGCTGCCATCCAGTGTTGGAGCAGCCACCCTTGGCGTCATCAAATCTCGGGCCGTGAGGTCGTTGAGTTGAAACACCTTGCCGATCATTGCGGCTTCATCCGCTTCGATTTCTCCCTTTTGGGAGCCAAGGCGGGCCAGGAGTCGGATTTCGTCTTCGTTGGTGCTGATCTCGGCTTCCGCGGTGAGGGCCGGCAAGATCCGCTCCAGGAGCACCACAAGCGGGCGTAACAAAATCCCTAGCCAATGCAGCAAGGGCGCACTGGCTAGGGCGACAGGGAGGGCCAAGCGGCTACCCAGAGCCTTGGGAAGAATCTCCCCAAGCAAAATCACGAGAACCGTGAGGCCAATCGAAAACAGTGGCAGGGCTGCACTGTTCACACCGCGCTGCTCAAATACCCAGGCGGCATAACCACCGAGCATCAAGCTGCCAAAAATATTGAAGCCGTTGTTGGTTATCACCAGCGCCGACAGCGTTCTGCCGAGGTGTTTCCGCAACTTGGCGAGCCGCCGTGCCCCAGCCACAGGTCGCTCCCGGGCGGCGAGTTCCTGCACTCGGATCGGATTCACTGTGAGGAGAGCAGCTTCCACACCCGAACACAGGGCTGAACCGAGCAGCACGACCAACACAAGCACGATCAGCAGGAGAAGATCGGAGCTCATTGCTGACTAACACTCAATCCATCGTATCGGTCGCGCTCAGTCAGTCTTCGTGAACTGCCATCCTGATCAATACTCGCTCCCGCAGGTTTGACCGCGTTTGATCCCGGTATTCATGCGCTCCGGCGTGGGCGCTTCATTGAGCAATTGGGAGCGGCAGCGGCCGTTATTCCCGCCGCCGCTCTCACGACCCATCACGCCGATTGTGAGTGGCCGTTTCGCCAAGACAGCGATTTTTTCTATCTCACAGGCTTTGACGAGCCCGATGCGGTTGCTCTGTTGTTGCCCCATCGACCGGAGGGGGAGCGTTTCATTCTCTTTGTCCAACCAAAGGATCCAGCGGCGGAGGTTTGGACAGGATTCCGTTGGGGAACGGAGGGGGCCGTGGAGCGCTATGGAGCTGACGTCGCCCACCCCCTTGATCAACTTCAGGAGAGATTGCCGGGTTATTTGAATGGAGCTGAAGCCATTGCGTTCCGGATTGGTCGTTACCCTGCCGTAGAGCCGCTAGTGCTGGCCGCCTGGGGGCGACAGCTGGATACGTACGCACGCTCTGGAGAAGCGGCGTTGGGTTTGGTGGCGCCGACGCCGATCTTGCATCGTCTGCGTCTTCGCAAAGACCCGCATGAGCTAGAGCGTTTGCGCGAGGCCTGTCGAATCTCCGCAGAAGCCCATGAACTGGCAAGGGAGATGACCAACCCCGGGATGCGGGAGTCGGAGGTGCAGGCGGCGATTGAGGCCCATTTTCGGGCTAGTGGAGCCCGGGGCCCTGCCTATGGATCCATCGTTGCTGGCGGAGATAACGCTTGCGTTCTTCACTACACCGCCAACACCGCACCCCTGCAGGACGGGGATTTGCTGCTGATCGATGCCGGATGTTCTGTGGAGGATTACTACAACGGCGATATCACCCGCACATTTCCCGTGAATGGCCGCTTCAGCGCCGAGCAGCGGGAGCTCTACAGCCTGGTTTTAGCGGCCCAGGAAACAGCGATCGCGATGGTGCGACCCGGTGGAACAGCTGAAGACGTGCACAACACAGCGTTACGCACGTTGGTTGAGGGCCTCGTTGATTTGGGCCTTCTCATGGGAGATCCCGATGGATTGATGGAACGAGGTGATTACCGCCATCTCTACATGCATCGCACCGGACATTGGTTGGGGTTGGATGTGCACGATGTGGGGGCTTATCGGCTGGGTGAACGGCCCGCAGCATTAGAAACGGGCTTCGTGCTCACCGTGGAGCCAGGGCTCTACATCAGCGATCGCTTGGCGGTTCCCGAGGGTCAGCCCGAGATTGACGACCGGTGGAAAGGGATTGGCATTCGGATTGAAGATGACGTCGCCGTCACCGAGCAGGGCCATGAGGTGTTGACCCATCTCGCCCAAAAGAGTGTCACGGCGATGGAGCGCTAGAGGAGAAGGAGATCCAGGGTGCGATTGAGCACCCGATCGGCGCCAGCTCTGCGCAGGCTGAGCTGATAAGCCGTTACGTCCTCCACGTGGGGAGGGCTAACGGCCAGGCTTTGCCAGGGCAGATCTGGTCTGATCCTCCTGGCATTGATCACCGTGGTCACGTCAGCCACCGTGTCGCCGATGTAGGCGATGCGTTGCGGGTGCTCACCGGCCGCGAGTTTCTCGGCCAAGCGGATCAACCCCGTTGGATCCGGTTTGTCCGGTGCATCGCCCATCGCAATCAACGGTGGATCGATCAATCCGAGCCGTTCTTGGAGCACGAAGCGCGCAGAGGGCGGCTCCGCTCCACTGACGAAGCCCCAGCGCCAGCCCTGGCTGCTGAGCTTGGTGAAAAAATCTGGATCCACGAGCAAGGGCTCATTACCGATCAATCCTTTCCATTGGCTGGGATCACCGTTGGGATCACCACCAAAGTAAAAATCACTAAACACCGAGATCAGAGTGTTTCGATCTGGTGGTTTTCCCCCACGCCGCCGAAGGAATTCGAGGCTGGCATCCCAGTCGTTGTTCCAGAGGCCTTCACCTTTCAGCGCGTCGATCTCCTCCGCGGATGGCCGCCATCCGCTGTAGTGCGCCACCGTCTCCTGGAGCGCCATGCGATAGCTGCCGGCCACATCACGGATGACTCCGTCGATGTCGAACAGAAGAATGGAAGGTGATCCCAGAGTTAGAGCCGAATAAAGCGGCTGGTAGGCTAATTCCTCTTGTATTTCTGACTTGAGCGCTGACCCCATGACGGCTACCGAAGGCGCTGCCACCACCGACCAGGAGGTCGCGACTCCGGCCGCCGCTGCGGTTGAAGACGCCACCCAGGCAGCTGAACCCACTGAAAAGACTGCTGAAACGTCAGCAGACCCAGCGGCAACAACTCCAGCTCCAATCAAAGCCGAGGGACGGCCTGTTTTGAGCGGTGCTGCTGCTGCACTGGCATCCGCCACGATTGACGCCGATGGCGTTCCTTCGGGCTACACGCCGAAGGCTGATGAAGGTCGTTTCCTGTTGAAGATCCTCTGGCTTCCAGACAACGTTGCCCTTGCCGTGGATCAGATCGTGGGTGGTGGCCCGAGCCCCCTCACGTCTTACTTCTTCTGGCCCCGTGAGGACGCGTGGGAAACTCTCAAAACAGAACTTGAGGGAAAGAGCTGGATCACCGACAACGAGCGTGTTGACGTTCTCAACCAGGCCACGGAAGTGATCAACTACTGGCAAGAAGAAGGCAAAGGCAAGAGCCTTGATGAAGCCAAGCTGAAATTCCCTGATGTGACCTTCTGCGGTACCGCCTGATCGTCCGTTGATCCGTTTGTGAGTCCAACCAACGGCCTGCCTTCGCAGGTCGTTTTTTTTATGGTTTTGACTGAATGACTGCGTTCTTTTCGAACCCAAAAAAACGCAAAAAAAAGCCGCAAGCTCAGCTTCCGGCGAAGTGATAACGATCAATCGCGCTGCCTTTAAGGAAGGCAGCCATGGTCGGTCAGTCAGCCGACTTGCTGGCTTGCATGCGAGCACGCGCTTCATTGAGCTGCTGTTGGGCCTTGACCTTTTCAGCTGATGCAGGTTGACCTTCCATGCCAGCAACAGCGCTCGTTGCCTTTTGAAAGTCTGCTTCTGCAGTGTTGGCATCGATGTTGCTGCCGAGTTCAGCCTTGTTCACCAAAACGGTGACTTCGTCGGAATCGACTTCTGCAAAACCGCCCATCAAGGCGATGGAATTCCACGAGCCGTTTGCTCGAACACGCAACACACCAACATCAATGGCGGTGAGCATTGAGATGTGGCCGGTCAAGATGCCGAGTTGACCTGTGGTGCTGGGCAGAATCACCTCATCGGCGCTGCCATCAAACACGTTCTGGTCTGGTGCCAGCACGCGGAGGGTGAGGGACATGAACCTTGGCTCGGAGGGGGAGAAAAGAGAACGGACAAGTCAGTGGGGATGTGAATCACATCCCCGATGGTGAGTTACTTGGACTCAGCAGCCATTTTCTGGGCCTTGGCCTTCACTTCTTCAATGCTTCCCACGAGGTAGAAGGCCTGCTCAGGAAGATCGTCGAGTTCACCGGCGAGAATTTGGTTGAAACCAGCGATGGTTTCATCCAATTTCACGTATTTGCCAGGCATTCCGGTGAAGATTTCAGCAACGAAGAAAGGCTGAGACAGGAATTTCTCCACTTTGCGAGCCCGGTCGACGGTTTGACGGTCGTCTTCGGAAAGCTCATCAAGGCCAAGAATGGCGATGATGTCCTGGAGTTCTTTGTAGCGCTGCAGGGTGGACTGCACTGCGCGGGCGGTTCTGTAGTGCTCGTCTCCAACCACAGCGGGCTGGAGCATGGTGCTGGAGGAGTCCAAAGGATCCACAGCGGGGTAAATACCTTTGGATGCCAAAGCACGGTTCAGAACGGTGGTGGCGTCCAGGTGAGCAAAGGTGGTAGCTGGAGCTGGGTCAGTTAGATCGTCAGCAGGGACGTAAACGGCCTGGATCGACGTAATCGACCCCTCCACGGTGGATGCAACCCGTTCTTGAAGGGTTCCTACGTCGGTTCCGAGGGTGGGCTGATATCCCACTGCGGATGGCATCCGACCCAGAAGGGCGGACACTTCAGAACCGGCCTGAACGAAGCGGAAGATGTTGTCGACGAACAACAACACGTCTTGCTTATTCACGTCGCGGAAATGCTCAGCCATGGTCAGAGCTGAGAGACCCACGCGCATGCGTGCGCCAGGGGGCTCGTTCATCTGGCCGTAGCAGAGCGCCACCTTCGACTTGGAAAGGTCATCGGCGTTGATCACGCCGGATTCCTTGAATTCCTCGTAGAGATCGTTTCCTTCACGGGTGCGTTCGCCCACACCGCCGAACACGGACACACCGCCATGTTCTTTGGCGATGTTGTTGATCAATTCTTGAATCAGAACGGTTTTGCCCACACCAGCACCACCGAATAAGCCCACTTTTCCGCCTTGGCGGTAAGGAGCGAGAAGGTCGATCACTTTGATGCCGGTTTCAAACACCTTCGGCTTGGTTTGCAGCTCGGTGAGCTTTGGGGCTTCACGGTGAATTGGTGCTGTGGTCTTGGTTTTCACAGGACCTTGCTCGTCAACGGGTTCACCGAGGACGTTGAAGATGCGACCCAGAGTGGCTTCGCCGACGGGGACTGAGATCGGAGCACCGGTATCGACGGCTTCCATGCCGCGAACCAATCCGTCAGTGCCGCTCATGGCCACGGCGCGAACGCGGTGGTCACCAAGGAGCTGTTGCACTTCGGCAGTGAGGGCCACGTCTTGGCCACTCGTGTTCTTCGCTTCGACACGAAGTGCGTTGTAGATCTTGGGCAGTTTCCCGGCGGGAAATTCCACGTCCAGAACCGGGCCAATCACTTGGCGGATCACGCCTTTGGTGCCAGCGGATGCAGGAGCAGAAGCGACCATAAGTAAGGAGAGTTACGGGATCAGGCGCAGCGCGCTCGAGGCCCATTCAGAGCGGCGCAACCATACCACCGCTTCGGCGACAAGACAGCCCGCAAACAAAACTCCGTTCTGTTCGGTCAACCGCACAGCCGTCTTGTGGTGCATGGGGGGGGTTCTTGCATACGTTGGCAGTCAACGGCTCTGAGTGCCAACTCGTGTTCATGCGAGGTGCTCAGTGCTTTGTCCCTGCTCTTGCAAGAACCCATGGCTGCTGTTTCCCTCAGCGTCTCCACTGTCAAACCCCTCGGCGATCGCGTCTTTGTCAAGGTTTCTGAGTCAGAAGAAAAAACCGCCGGTGGCATTCTTCTGCCCGATACCGCCAAGGAAAAGCCCCAAGTTGGTGAAGTCGTTCAAGTCGGTCCTGGTAAGCCCAACGAAGACGGCAGCCGTCAGGCTCCTGAAGTGGGGATCGGCGACAAAGTTCTCTACAGCAAATACGCCGGTACCGACATCAAGCTCGGTAGTGATGAGTACGTGTTGCTATCTGAAAAAGACATCCTCGCAATCGTTAATTGATTGAGTTGACGACTCGCTGAGGTCTTGAACCGTCAGCTGCTTTAAAAACCATTTTTTAGGACACATCTTCCATGGCTAAGCGCATCATTTATAACGAGAATGCTCGTCGCGCTCTCGAAAAAGGCATTGACATTCTTGCCGAGTCCGTTGCTGTCACGTTGGGACCTAAAGGTCGCAACGTTGTTCTCGAGAAGAAATTCGGCTCTCCTCAGATCATCAATGATGGTGTCACCATCGCCAAAGAGATCGAGCTTGAAGACCACATCGAGAACACCGGTGTTGCTCTGATTCGCCAAGCCGCATCTAAAACCAACGATGCTGCTGGTGATGGCACCACAACGGCTACCGTCCTGGCCCACGCCATGGTGAAGGCCGGCCTACGTAACGTTGCCGCAGGAGCCAACGCCATCACCCTTAAGAAAGGGATTGATAAAGCGTCCGATTTCTTGGTCGGCAAGATTAAAGACATGGCAAAGCCGATTGCAGATAGCAATGCCATTGCCCAGGTCGGCACGATTTCCGCCGGTAATGATGAAGAAGTCGGCAAAATGATCGCCGATGCCATGGATAAGGTCGGTAAAGAGGGCGTGATTTCCCTGGAAGAAGGCAAGTCCATGGAGACTGAGCTCGAGGTCACGGAAGGCATGCGTTTCGATAAGGGATATATCTCCCCTTATTTCGCCACCGACACCGAGCGGATGGAAGCTGTCCTCGATGAGCCTTACATCCTCTTAACCGATAAGAAAATCGGTCTTGTCCAGGATCTCGTTCCTGTGCTTGAGCAAATTGCACGCACTGGAAAACCTCTTCTGATCATTGCTGAGGACATTGAGAAAGAAGCTCTCGCCACCCTCGTGGTGAACCGCCTGCGCGGTGTGCTGAATGTGGCAGCCGTTAAGGCTCCTGGTTTTGGTGATCGCCGTAAGGCCATGCTTGAAGACATGGCTGTGCTGACGAATGGTCAGCTGATCACAGAGGACGCTGGCCTTAAGCTCGAGAACGCCAAGCTGGAGATGTTGGGCACAGCCCGTCGCATCACCATCAACAAAGACACCACCACCATCGTTGCCGAAGGCAATGAGGCTGCCGTTGGCGCTCGTTGCGAGCAGATCAAGAAGCAGATGGACGAAACCGACTCCACCTACGACAAAGAAAAGCTGCAAGAACGTCTGGCCAAACTGGCTGGTGGTGTTGCTGTTGTGAAAGTTGGCGCAGCGACCGAAACCGAGATGAAGGACAAAAAACTTCGTCTGGAAGACGCCATTAATGCCACCAAGGCCGCGGTTGAAGAAGGCATTGTTCCAGGTGGTGGTACCACCTTGGCTCACCTGGCTCCAGCCCTCGAAGAGTGGGCCAATGGCAACCTCTCCGGTGAAGAGTTGATTGGTGCAAACATTGTTGCGGCAGCTTTAACAGCTCCATTGATGCGCATCGCTGAAAATGCTGGCGCCAATGGTGCTGTGGTTGCTGAAAATGTTAAGTCGCGTTCAAACAACGAGGGCTATAACGCTGCCAATGGCGACTACGTCGACATGCTGGCCGCCGGCATTGTTGATCCTGCCAAGGTGACGCGTTCTGGCTTGCAGAATGCTGCGTCAATCGCTGGCATGGTGCTCACCACTGAGTGCATCGTGGCTGACTTACCCGAGAAGAAAGACGCTGCTCCTGCCGGTGGTGGCATGGGTGGTGGCGACTTCGATTATTGATCTGAACGTCTCACGTCAAATCAAATCAAAGAGGCTGTCATTGACAGCCTCTTTTTTTGTCCATTCACCTGCCTCGCAGGATTTCTATGGCTAATTCTTAGACAAATGATTCATGGCATCTTGAAGAGCAAAATCATATTGAAAGAGCTCCCAAAACTGTTGCTGTAAATGAGGCTTTTGTTGAAGTAGTTCTCTGAGGGCCGCTGCATTGGGAATAAGTTTTTGTTGATGGAGGATAGAAACTGTCTTCGATGCGGAATCTGCTGAACTGTCAAATCTCCATTCATTGCTTGGCAATGATGTTGAGTTGACGGATGACGGCATCATTTTTAATTCGAGTTTAGTGTTTATATTATGCAGATCATCGCTAAAATTGCCAATTCTAAGAGGATGCACTTTGATATCGCTTTTGATTAAGTTCTTGATAATAGAAAATCGACTGTTAGTACTGATTTGTGGTGTAAAGTGTGGATTTATTAGATCTAACTTGTCTTTATTCTGGTATAAATAGTGAATTAGCTCCTCAATGGAAAAGTCTCCCCGTTGCCGCTTTTCTCCCAAGTGCTTCTTTTTCTCTTTAAGAAGATCTCTTGAAAAACGCTTGGCAAATCCCTGAATTTTTTTAGTGTTGTCAAAAATTGTACGATTTTCATAGACGTGGAATTTATTAACAAAACTGCTGGTTATACGACTAACTGGATCTCGACTTGAAATGATGGCATGTTGTATTTCACCCGCATTGGACTGTATCCAGGGATTTAAGTTTTTGATGTCATCAAAATTGTATCCATTGAGTCCAAGATATGTTCGAGTTGATTGGCCTTTTGCACATTGACTTGCCTCATTAAATGAAGCTTTAATCCATCTCGAGATGGATGTGCAAGCACATTTTTGAGACCATAGGATGACGCATCGCCGTGAAGGAAGATAGTAAAAATTCAAAGCCTAGTGATCCCCCTTTGCTGTGCTAACTTAAGCAATAGTAGAACCATGCCATTTTTGCTCAAATTGTATCGCAGGGTTGAGTGACAGGTTTGGACGAAAGGATTTAATTTTATAAAATCGATTTGATTCAATACTTTGATCTCTTTGGCTTTTGTTTTGAATTAGTAGCGGCAAACTTGTACAGGGATCGGGTTAAGTCAACGAGACTTTGATTGACATCTTGTGAGGACTTATTTTTTGAAAAGTAAATATTTTCCTCGGTAAAGCCTGGGCCTAATAGTTGATCCATACTGGCTCGAATCTCTTGAAAGCAGGCTTCTATGGCGTTAAATTCTTGTGAAGTAAGCAAGAATTTTTCAGGTTTTGCTTGGTCATTTAGTCGATGAATAAGCTTTTTCAGGTCGTTATTGCTGATATGTTGTATATCCTTGTTGAGTATATTCTGAATCCGCGTTGCGAAGTTGCTTAGTGATTGATTCGCATTGGTCATTTCAAAGCCTTCTAGATTATCTTGCTTTAAAATATTCTTTAGAACAAAAGCTACAGGGCCTTCAGGATCTTTACTTGCTCTGCTGAATGGATAGAAATGAATTGATTGAGAAAAGATGCTTTGCAGTCTTTTTATGCTGGTGACAGTGTTGGGTAGTTTTTGACTCTTCTCAATCATCTCTAAACTTTGGAGTTGATCTTCACTCAATCCAATCCATGGATAGTGCCTACCACCCTTGATTGTTTGTTGAAGAGCAGAGTTGAGGTAGGCATAGGGGCTTCTGACGAGGGCGAATGGATAAATTTGAAATCCATGCGCCTCGATTTCAATGACCATCCTCTTTAGTGATTCTTTACGGAAGAGTGGGATTCCTTCACCGCTCAAGAAGATATTATTTTTACTACGCAGTAATCTTAAAAATTCAAAGATATGACCCTCTAGAGAATTACTTTGTTCGGGTTTACTTCCTTCCCTTTTAATCTGAGCATACAAAGTCTCATTAGATACGTCAAAAATATTTCTTAATTGACCAGTGTGATTTCCTGAAATTCTGTTTTTTTCATTTTTAAATCTGGGTGTCTCAATCTTTTTTTTCAGGAGTAATTCTGAGTTATTTCTGCATGTCAGTTGTATTGATGTTGTGGCTGTTTTATGGAAGCCGAGGTGCAGGAAACAAATTTTTACCGTCATTTATCAAAGTACTAATCTGCTTATCTTATCGCTGATAGGGGGAAGTTGAAATATTTGCTTCTTTTAGTTGCGTCCCATAAGCATCTTCTGGTTAATCTTGTGAAAGCTTTAATGGCGCAATTTTTCTGTAGACAGCATTGCAACACATTCTGTGAACACTTTGATTAAATAATTTGGATCTACATCTGTGCCAGAAAAGTTTACATTTTCTTCGATGAAAGAGGGGCCGAGAGCTGCCTTTGTGCGTTGAATTGTTTTGTTATATTGAACCTCGACAGTTGAAAATTCTTCCTGAGTAAGTAAAAATTTTTCTCCCGACAACTCCTTTGTTTGCTCTCGAATGATAGTCATTTCCTCCCCTAATAATCGTTTGTTGATTTTATTTTTGCCAATTAATTTAGACCGTATAATTCGATTTGTGGCATTAATTAATCGTGCCTGAATATTGGTTAGTGATTGGTCGCTATTTTTTAAATCGTCATTTAAAATTTCTGCAAGGCTTGGTTTTATATGATTAAAAAGAAAGGAGATAGGCCCGTTTGGGTATTTTAGTGCATCTTGGAAGGTGAATAGTTCGAGGCTATCATCGAAAATATCTAGAAGAAGCTCAATTTGTTCGCATCGCTCTGGGAGAACGCTTTCGATATTTTGAGTGATATGTGAAGAAAATACATTTCCTAAGCCAATCAAGCTGTGATATTTACCGCCCTTGATAGTTTGCTGAATTGCCGAACATGCAAATGAGTATGGACTGCGGACTAATCCGAAGGCACGAATTTTAAATCCATGCATCAAGAGATCTTGTTTTAAGATCTCAATCTCTGATCTTGTCATGCATGAAATTCCCTCTCCACTAAGCAAAAGATTGTCGTCCTGCCTTAGTATCTTTTTATATTCAATAATATTGCTAAAAAAAATATTTTTTTCTTTACTATTGTTGTTCGCGATTTTGTCGATCCCGCCTAGTTTGCAAAATCTTCGAATATTGCCCGAATGGTTCCAGCGATTTCCTTTGCGATCAGAAAATTTAAACTTTGGATAGTAAATTCCTGCCTCTAGTAGTTTATCTCGATTATTGCCACAACTTAGCTGGAAAGATGTGGTAGCGGTCTTGTGGAATCCTAAATGTAAATAGCATGTTTTCATTTTGATCTTCTTTAAGACACTACCTATTGTAGCTCGAGTAGATCTTTGTCTTTATGCCGTTGTCTAGAAACCGACTAATTGCTTGATGACACTTGATCAACCTGTTAGGTTGAATCGGTTAATGCTGAAATATGAAGACGTGCTATTTGCACCTTGGTTTGCATAAAACGGCGTCATCGTCGTTTCAGCAAACCTGTGCCGCCAACATTGCGCGCTTGCAACAAGAGCGTTTGCATTATCCAATTTTTTCTTGTCCTTCGGCTAAGCCATCGAGATTAAAAATTAGTAATCATTCGGTGCCATTGCGATCACTGTATGAGCAGAACCCTGCCGAATATCATATTAATAAGCGTTGGAAAATTAAAGATATAGAAAATGTTAATCGTCAGTATCAAATGCAGTGGGATCAATCTTTGGATTCTGATTCTTCTCTGATTATTAGCGGAGAAGGCATCTCACTCTTACCTGTCGCTGCGCTTGAGCGTCTCATGTCTGCAATAACCAGCAAAGGTTTCGCCATACAAGCTATGGCGCTTGTGCGCTCTCCTTTGGATTACGCACACTCCATTGCTCAGCAATTAATTCGAGGTGGTCAATATCTTGAGGTTGTCGGATTCGGTGAGTTGCGTCTACCAACAACAATGCCTCGGCTGACAATTCCTGATGGTTGCCGCGAGATTTCGAAGCTGTTAACTGTTTTTGGTGGAACGATTCGGTTTGCTCCTTTTTATGAGGCTTGTCAACATCCAATGGGTCCAGTTGCCTACCTCCTTGAAGAGTTCTGCGGTTGTCAAAGTACGCGTAACTACACATTTAAGCAAACACAGGAGTCAAAAAGTAACCTTTGGGTCCGCTATCAAAATCAACTTAATGCAAGATGGCCAAGATTTGATCGTAAGAAACGATTGAATCCCGATTATATCCAGCTGCCTGATAATTATATCAGTTCCGGAAAATTTCGATTAACTCGGTCGGAGATTTTGTTGCTCCAGAGTCAAATTGATTCCTCTAATCACAATATGAGTGGTTTGTTAGGAGATCAGTTTGTGATGGCTCAGCCTGACTTCTGTGAAGAATTAACTTCGAATGATTTAATCAATTTGATGACCAGTCTGGCGAAAACAAATCGCTAATCACTCTTGATGATTGATTGATGTTTTGGCTTGTTCTAGTAATTTGATAAGGCGTTGTCCTTGAGGTCGATTGGCGACGGCTAGTTCAAGCAATTCAACTCTTGTTTCTGTTTCTATATCCGCAGCTTGGCTCATTTTGATGAGCTGGTCGATTGTTGTATTCGATAGGCGGTTGTGCACTGATTCACTTTGGATTGCAGTCAATAGGGTTGAGCTAATGACATCAATTGATAATTGCTCTTCTATTCTAATCTGTTGAATCACACTCCTATCAATTTGAGCATTGTCAGTGACGATTGCGGATTGATCTAATAAATAACTATCCGGATCAAGGTTGTCATTAATATTTTGAATATAATCATTATTGACTTCGTAAAGTTTTAATTTACTACCTTCAGATAGTCGGCATTTTTGAGATTGTACTGCAGGTAGCTGCTTAACCAGTGCATCAGATAGACGAGCGCTAATCCAGGGGAATTTAGTATAGAAAAGTGCATTAACTAGAGTCAGTATTGATAGTTCTTTTTGGCTCATGCTTCGGTTGACAACAACCCCATTCACGGAATTCCGTGGATATGCGTCTGGCGCTTGAAGTGCTTCGAAGATCAGTTCAGTAATCTTGTTCTTGTGTTTGGAGTAGTTAATAATTGTAGTTTTAATTTCATTTTTCTTGAGTAGATTGATTACATCTGACGCTTTTTTGTGATGCGACGAAATGAAATGTCTACTTCGTAAGAATTGCTCAAAAGGGCGCTTCTCTCCATGCCTTTTGACACGTTGTTGATATTCTGATGAGAGCATTTCTTCAATATCCCTGACGGCGAGAAGAACATGCAGGTTGAGTTCCTTTAATCTATACGTTTCTTGTTCGAAAAGGGAGTCTAGATGCCAAAAAAGAGATTCTGAACTTAGTAAAATGCTGTTGTTATTCGTCTTCTCTTGTGAGAGTCTAAACAGCTCTTTTGCGAGTGATTCTTCCGGATTGTGTTTCCAGTTCCCTGAGGTGATAGCAAATTGAGATGCTTTTTCTCTTTCAATTAATGGTATTGGATACTCAATCTTATGTCTTAATAAATCCTCTTGTGCGATTGCAAATGCCGATTGTATCGCGGTCGTTCCTGTTTTTCCGTGTCCTATATGTAAGTAGAACTGGGGTTTTGGCAACGTACTTGTTTAACTTTCCCTTATTTTAGCATTGTTGATTGACGCGCTTGCATTGTTGTTTTCTTGTTTGCCTTGATCTCTCATTATTGTTGGGGCTTAGCTCTTGTATGATGTCAAAATCGTGCGTGTGAAAAGGAGGGTTGATTGACACGGCGGTTAGCGATCCATATTGGTGCTCAGAAGTGTGCATCGTCTTCATTGCAGGCTTCCTTACGTCTGTTTCAGAATTCTTGCAAGAATAATTCTTTCTCTTTCGTTTTTTTAAATCCTGCTCAATTGCGTTCCCTATCGAATGCATTAACTCAGAAAATAGAATCACCTTTTCGGTATATTGACCGAATTCTGTCGGAATTGACGGCTGATTTTTCTGTCATAAGTCATGAAATGTTAGGTAATCGTCCGGCCTTGGTCCATGCCATCGCTCGACGGGCTGTTAAGCATCATGGTTTTGAGCATATTGTTGTTGTTGGCTACACCAGGCTTCAATCGAGTTATCACGTCTCTGCCTTCAAGCAATGGTTTTTTCGTGATCGAAAGAAGCTCCGTGAAGATATAGCTGTTTTAAAAAATTATGACTTGTCTTGGCGCAAGTTTTCAGCACTTGAGCGCAGTCTTTTAGCTTTGGCCTTGGTCGGAAAGGATCGAAGCTGGCATGCCAATTACAAAAAATTTGCAGCCGGATGCACTGCTTTGTCCCCAAAAATGACATTGGCTTCTAACCATATTCCTACAAAGCAAAATCCTTACATGCTTCTTGAGGATTTTTTCAGGTTATCTGGTTTTGAGTGCAGGGATAATCTTTCAGCATTTGATGTCCGTAAAAATATTTCGTTTCATCCTGCCGTTGTTCATACTCTTTCTTCGCATTTCAGTTTGCTTGGGCCACGTTTAAGTTGTTTCCCAGGCCCCCATGAAGGTAATCGTTGGTTGTTTCGAGTTTGCAAGCGTTTAGACGATGCCAGTGTGAACTTGCCTAGAGAAGATGATGTGTTTGCTCAAGAGTTTTGTGAATCGATTGTTCACTACCTTGATAGACGTAACTATCCTGCTAATCAAGATTACTGTCGGTTAATGTCTGTTAATCAGAGTTATTTTGAGCCGGTGAACAATGTAAAAGCGATGACAAGTGCGGATGATTTGGTTCGCAAAGCGCGTGAGATTGAGAGCAAGCGTAACCAGAAGGATATTGATGATTTTCTTTTGTTATCTGAGAATGTATTTATGAACGCTGCTCGATCTGAAATTATCAGCACATAAACGCAGTTTTAAGGAAGGATTAATTCAGCCAACCAGCGCTCAAGATTACCGCCAAACTTAAAAAGATCGCCAGGCAGGTCCAAGTAAGTCTGTTCAAGGTGGCTTCTGCACTACTTGCACTGCTGAACATGGAACTTCCACTGGCTGCAAGTCCCCCCATTCCATCGCCTTTCGGACTGTGGAGGAGCACTAAAACGATGAGCAGCACACCGCTGCCGATCCATGTCCAAGACAGGATTGAGTTGAGCATCATCAGACAGGTTGGGGAAGACGGGCAGACAGGGGAGAGGGATCGACGTTCGACATGGGAGCAATCAAGCTGTCCCCTGTCATGGCACTCGGTTGCTGTAGATCAAGAATCTGCAGAAGCGTCGGGGCGATATCGGCTAGTCCACCATTATCGCGAAGGGTAATCGCATTGCCATGCCCAGGGATTTTGCGTTGCTCTCCTTCCACAAGGATCACCGGCACTGGGTTCGTGGTGTGGGCAGTCCAGGCTTGTCCGTCGGCTCCCTTCATTAATTCTGCGTTGCCATGATCAGCTGTGATCAACATGGTTCCTCCCTCTCGACCGATCGCATTGAGTAAACGACCAATGCAGGCGTCGACGGTTTGGATTGCCTCTTTGGCCGCGTCCATCATCCCCGTATGCCCCACCATGTCGGGATTGGCGTAGTTGATCACGATTAAGGAGTACTTCCTCGTTTCAATCGCTTTGATGCAGCTTGCGGTGAGTTCATCCGCCGACATAGCAGGAGATAGGTCGTAGGTCGCGACGCGTGGGGAGGGAACGAGATGACGTTCCTCTCCTGGCAAGGGCTGTTCGATCCCTCCATTCATGAAGTAAGTGACATGGGGATATTTTTCTGTTTCTGCCGTTCTGTATTGAAGTAATCCCGCTTCGGCGACAACTTGCCCCAAAAGATTGTTGAGCGGTTCTGGCGGAAAGGCCACGGAAACTGGCAAATTTTGTTCCAGCTGAGTGAAGGTCAGCACATCCAGGGCCGGAGTGTGTTCGCGCTGAAAGCCGACAAAATCGTCCAAACACAGGGCCTGAATGATTTGTCGGGCTCGGTCGGGTCGGAAATTGAACATCAGTAGGGCATCACCGTCCTGCATCACGGTGTCTTGAAGACGTGCTGGTTCGAGGAATTCATCGGTGATTCCGTCCCCGTAGCTGTCGCTGAGGATGGTTTCGGGTTTGCGCTGATCCACGTCGATGTCGGGATCGGTGTAGAGCCTGTAAGCCTTGTCTGTTCGCTCCCAGCGTTGGTCCCGATCCATCGCCCAATAGCGACCGCACAGGCTGGCAATGGAGCCGATGCCTGTGGACTGAAGGCTGTCCTGGACAGCTTTGACGTGACCGGGTGCACTTTGGGTTGGGGTATCACGTCCATCGGTGATCACATGAACCGCAACCTTGGTAATTCCAGCTTCTGCTGCCCACCGGATCACACCGCAGAGGTGGTTGACGTGGCTGTGGACGCCGCCATCGGAACACAGTCCGAGTAGGTGGAGGGTGCTCCCCGCTGCCTTAACCCGTTCGGCAAGCTTCTGCAGCTCTGGGGTGCTCTTGAGCTGGTCGTTGCGCACCGTTTCGCTGATGCGAACCAGTTCCTGACGAATAATGCGTCCAGCACCGATGGTGAGGTGACCAACCTCGGAATTTCCCATTTGTTGATCTGGAAGACCCACGTGGGATCCACTCGCTTGGATCAAGGTGTGGGGATAGGCATGCCAAAGAGCCTCCATTACAGGAGTGTCTCCCTGTCGAATGGCATTGTTTTCTTCTTCGTCTCGATGCCCCCAACCATCAAGAATGGTGAGAACCACCGGAGCGATTGATCCGGTGCGTGCTGAACCGTTGGAAGTGCTGCTGCCCACGTTCACCCGCGACCGTCGCCTCACAAGGACTTTTCCAAAGTCAACCTAACTCTCCGACTGTCCACAACTCGTCGTTTTATCTGAACCCCACATTCTTTCGCTTTTATGGCCGACCAAGACCGGGTAGAAATTCTCTCCGACCGAGAGCTGGGCCGAACCTTGGTCCGTCTGGCGACGCAGGTGTTGGAGCAAGTGGATGACAGTCGTCGCTTGATGTTGCTGGGAATCCCGACCCGAGGTGTGGAGTTGTCCCGTGTTTTGGCCCAGGAATTGGAGCGGTTGAGTGGTCATCCCATTGCTCAAGGATCAATTGACCCAACCTTTCATCGAGATGATCTCGAGCGGATCGGTACACGCTTGGCGCAAACAACGACCCTCCCTTGCAACCTGGAAGATCGACAGGTGTTGTTGGTGGACGATGTGATTTTCACCGGCCGCACGGTGCGTGCGGCCATGGAGGCACTCCATGGCTGGGGCCGAGCCCAGCGCGTGATGTTGCTCGTCATGGTGGACCGTGGTCACCGGGAGTTGCCGATTCAGCCGGACTTTTGTGGTCGAACCGTCCCCTCGCGGCGCAGCGAAACGATCGAACTGCGCCTACGAGATGTTGACGGGGAAGAGGGGGTCTTCCTGAAGCGCTCTATCCCGCTGACATGAGCTCCTCAGCGTGGAAATGGGCCTTGTATCGACCAAACGCAACGATGACGGGAAGGGTGGGGCTAATCGTGCGGCCTTTCCAGTCATTCAGCACAGTCACGATTTCACCGTTTTGGCCCTGCATGTCGAAGGCCTCGCCGCGATGCTCGGGGTGGTTGAACACAACAACAGACGTGTTGACCTGCACCTTGTCGCCCGTCTGCATCGCATCAAAACAATCTTGAATCCATTTTGTCATGGTCCTGTGGTCGGCCGTTGGCAAAAGCTTTCTGGCCCGTCTTCTTTGACCCATCCCCCCAGGCTTTGGCAGCCGGCTTGAAAGGCGTCCCAAGGTTCGATGCCTTGAATTAATTGCCGTTGGACCGCCTGTTCGAGCTCTTCCCCAGAAATCACATCGGAAGGCTCTGCAGCATGTTGGTTGTGTTCTGTTCCGCTGTCAAAACCTGCAAGGCCGGTTTCGATGCGCTTTTTCAGCACTTCAGCCTTGGATTGCCACCAGGGGTGATCGAGGCGATTCAAGCTGTCGAGTGCTTCCCACCAGCGTTCCTGTTGCACCAGGCGTCCGAGGCGCGTGTGTTCGACGCTGTTGCGGTTCCAGATCTCTTGAAATGTTTTTCGAAGATCTCGGATCGGTTCTCGCTGCTGCAGTTCCAGTGGTTTAAGGAGCGCCAGGGATGGCTCCAAGTGTCCTTGGCGAAACATTCGGATCGCTCGCTCTTGAATCGCCTGCTGCCATTGGTTGAGCGTGGCTCGATGCTTGTCGAGATCCCCTTGTTTCGAAACCACGAGTTTGTATTGCAGGTCGAGCGCTTGGTGCGTGGCCCCCTGTGTCCATAACTCTTCAGCATGGCGCTGACGACACAGTGCCAGCTCGGCGGGCGCGCTTTGTCCTAGCCATTGCAAAGCGGCCAATTGATCGCTGGCGCGAATGCATCCTTCGTAATCCCGGTTTGCAATGGCGGTGCGGAGGTGTGCTGGTAACTGTTTTTCCCACCAGAACGCACCCCCCGCAATGGCGAGCACCATGCTCAGGGTGGCCAGCACCCAAAGCTGAAGCAGGTGGCGTTGCACCGCCAAGGAAATTTTGAGGGAGTCGATAGGTGTGTTCTATGGAGCCGCGCTCTGTCCACCCAGGATCTGTGGACGGACGTCCTATCGGACCGTGCCCAGGCTCACTGTGGGGAGTTGTTTTTGAGATCGAAGATCGCGGACGGTGAGCTGCAGCCGCGCATCGGCATCGATCGACCAGCGCAAATGAAGGCAGTCTTGTCCGATTTCTCCAGGTGGAGACAGGGGCAAGACAAGGGGATCGCTCGGCCAGGGCAGATGGTCGCTCTCACTGGTTTCGAGCTCCCGAACGGTCGGCAAGCCATTCACGAAGACAACACTGTGCCTGCTTTGGGTTAAGGGCTCTGCTAAGACCAATTCAATGCTGCGTTGTCCGGTCTGGCTAGCGGCCAGAATCAGCTCGAGGGGCTCACTGCTGGGCCAAGGCTGGCCAGCGACGAAAAGGGGATGCCAGTGATGGCGATTGGTGCGTTGATCCCAGGTTCGAACCGAGACGCCCTTGTTCAAGACATCTCGGATTGCAACCCCTGGGGTGAGCTTAAGTGCCCCTAGCGCGACGGCATCAACCGGTGGGGGGGGTGAGTAAAGGAGCAGGAGACGTGTTGTCGGCCAGCCAGCGGCGCAGCCAAGGCAATTGAGCTCCGCCGCCAACCGCCACGACACCCGCAAGATCCTCGAGGTGGCAGTTGTTTCGTCGTCCTCCGGCCAGGGTGGTTTCCATCAGTTCCGCCAGGACTGTGTCGAAGTCGTGCTGTTCGAGGAGTTGATCGAGCTCGCGGCGAGACAGACGAAGGCTGTGTTGTTGTTCATCAGCTGCGATCTCAAGCAACTGGTCTCGATCGAGCACGTCACTGCTGCTGAGACGACATTTCAGACGTTCTGCAGCGTTCAGCAACGTTGAGGTCACCGGCTGATTGGGGCAGCAGGCATTCACGATCCAGCGATCGATATCACGACCGCCGAGCCGCATGCCCGCCTTCCCGAGCACCTTCGCTGTGCGTAGTTTTTGACCGCTCGTATCACCAAGGCTTCTTCCACCAAGCCGCAAGAGCTGGGCGATGGGAGCGGCTTTGCCTTCGCCACCTTCCAGGGATACCAGGGCTAGATCAAGGGTGCTGCCACCAAGATCAACGACCAACATCCGCGATCCTGGAGGCAAGCCGGCGCCCAAGGCGGCGGCTGTGGGCTCATCAACCAAGGCAATTTCTTTAACCGGAAGTGCATCACTCGCTTGAAGGAGCCAGCTTCGGTAAGTGCGATAGCTCTCCACTGGAGCCGAAAGCACAAGCCGTTCGATGTTGAGGTCTTGGGGAAGCCTTTGCCATACCTCTCTCAACAATTGCTGTCCTGCCCAGCAAGCGCGGGTGTGTTCCGGGGTGTCTTGTGGTCCGATCAGACGTTTGAAATCCCTGTGAAGTTTTGGGTCATTGGAGTCATCCAGCCCTGCTTCGATCACTTGACGGCCAATCAAAGGCTGGTCACCGTTGTCCCAGACGAGGCTGGGCACTTCTCCTGGGCGGTGGCTAATGGGGGAGAGCTCCACTAGCTGTGCTGTTGGAGTATCAGGCGATTGAAAGGCCACCACTGTTGTGGTGCTCCCCAAATCAATCGCCAGCGTTCCGCCACGGTCGGTTGAATGTTGAAGCTTTTCTTCTCCCAAGCTGTGTCACGCCGCGCTGGGTGCACGTTGAAGTCAAATTGAGAGTAACGGGATCGGTGCTGATGGATCGCCTACAGCGGCTGATTTTTTCCTACTACCGCGAGGAACCAGCCTTACAACAGCTGTTGCAACCGCTCCATTCCTGTCGCATGCGTCGCAGCTGGGGCAGTGTGCGGATCGAATGTCGTGATGATGGTCATCTGGAGGAGGTGAGTGCGCTGTTGGGTTATCTACGGGAACCACTGGCGGCTCTCGACCTTGGGCGCCAGATCGTATTGCGTGGCTCGGGTTCACGGCAGCAGTCCTATCCAATGCACGTTCCCTTTCACAGCGATCAGCTGGCTTGAGGGAAATCGTGGCGATCAACGATTAGGCTGATTGATCGAATGCAATTGGCTTGTGATTTCGGCAGGGGTTGATTCAAGTGATCTCGCCAAACGAGGCGAGAGCCTGATCCGGCAATCCAGTAATCGTTATCTCACCACAGTTCGCATCGCGTTTCGGGCGAAGCAGCGGCGTTTCGACGATTTCGATGGCTTGCTGGAGGAATCGAGTGTGAAACCGGTGCAACGGGCCATCGTTGAGTTAAGCGACGAGCAAGATCAGCCTGATCTGTTGCCTGGCTAACTCGCCGTGATTTTGCAGGAAGGGCCCGGATGGCGTTTGGCCCGGGACTCTTCAAGAGGGAAGTTCAATATTTTGGTTGGAGGCGAAGGCTGGGCCTTCGAGCTCACCGAACCTGAATGGAAGGATTTTGTGGAGCTGCTCTCAACCCTTGAGAGCCAGCACTCTGCGTTGAAGGATCAGCTCATGGCCGAGGAGGCCATCGAACTCGAGCTCGATCGAGGCGTTTGGTGGGGATGTTTGGCGGGAGACAGCCAGAGCTGGAGTCTTGCGATCGTTCTCACACCACAGGAAGGGCGTGGGGTGGAAGGGTTTTGGCCAGCCCCGACAGCGGCGGCGTTGGTCGCTGCTGTCAGAACATTGAGATGATTGAGCATTGATTAGCTGGTCTCATCAATTGAGTTTGATTGATTCTTCCCCACCCCAGCCCCCGCCTTTGCACAGTTTTTCCACAGGGTTGTCGCATGGACCGCCGTTGCAACAAAGCTCTGTGGAAAGCGGAAGCTTTGGGCTTCATTTGTTGACGTTTGCAAGGAGCCTGGTAGCGAGCTTCTAGGTCCTGCGATCGGGAGCGCCTGAACGCTGTAACCGCAGTGTTCTCAAAAGGAGTCCCATAAGACTTGCACGATTTGACTTGTCTTGACGGGCGCTAATTCTTGTGGAGAACTGGTTGTGCGGTAAGGACGTTTTTGATGCAATCGGGTTTGGAGCAGGTCGTCGAAGGTGGAGACAATGTGGTGAGTTTTCAGTCGGAACTTCCTCTGGCTTTACAGCAGGCCATGGTGCAGTTCATTGAGCGACATCCCAATTGGGATCAGTACCGCCTCGTTCAGGCGGCACTGGCCGGATTCTTGGTGCAAAACGGGATTGAGTCCCGCGAAATCACCCGGGTTTACGTGGGCAATATGTTTCGACGTGAATCTCTTCTCCATGGGGCTTGAGGTCGGCAGCAAGCCATCAGGATCAGCGCGCTGAAGGGCAAACTCAGCAAGAGCCCAAGCGTTGCTCCCAGTAATCCCAGTGCGTTGATACCCAGCAGCAACCCCAAGACGGCGAGCATTTTCAAGCTGTTGTTTTGAACAAGACGTCGACTCCGGTCCATGGCTTGAAGAGCTCTGCAGCGGTGATGAACCAGCAGCGGTAACGACATCACCTGGGTGAAGAGGCCCGCTCCAAGGATCAGAGCTCCGAGGATCACAATCAGACCTGCCAGGGTTGTGCTGACTTGTCCGACGGCCCAACTCAGGTACTGAATCAGCGTTAACCCAACCACCAGTAAGAGAAGCTCGATCAACATCAATGCCAAGGCTTGGCCCAGGAGGGTTGTGAGCCGTTGGGATGGCTTTGGTTCAAGGGGGGCTGGCAAAAGCTGATCGGCGAACCGCAGTAAGCCCAATAGGGGAACCATTGGCAGTCCAAGGCTGATCAATACAGCGATGTCTCCAAACCGAGCCACACCTGGCGTGGAGATTGCCCGCAGGTCTTGAGCTACGACGGCGGGGCCGATCGCACACATCAAGACGAGAGCGGCTAGCCCAACGCAGCGCCACGGGGCTTTCCCAAAGCCGATCCAGGCTCGTGGAAGCAGGGTGATCAGGGGAAGGTCAGTGGAGAGGGCCAAGCCGATCCAGCAGGTCTTTTGCAGTCGTGGTCGGGACGGGCAAAATGGAAAGCCGATTTCCCCGCTTGATCACAGGCAGTTGCTCTTCGTTGTATGCAGCGCGCAACTGATCCAGGCTGAGAAGTTGGTCAAATTGGCCTAGGAAACGAAGTCGAGCACAGTCCCATCGCGGTTGATCAGGTTTGGATTTGGGGTCGAAATACTTGGCAGTGGAATCAAATTGAGTCGGGTCGACCAAATGTGTTTCCACAACTTCCATCAAGCCAATGATTCCTGGTGGTTTGCAATTGGAGTGATAAAAAAAGGCTTGGTCACCCACGGTCATGCTGCGCATGAAATTGCGGGCCTGATAATTGCGAATTCCATCCCAGAGGGTTGATTTCTCTCGGCGCAAATCATCGATGCCATAGGCATCGGGTTCGCTTTTCATCAGCCAAAAGGCCACAAACACCAATCAGGTGTATTTATTTTGGGTTAACTCTGGCGAACCGCCAGCAAAGATGCTCGATTTGTTTCACCCCACGCGCATGTGGGGCTGCATCAAGTCGCGGAAATGATCGCCTCGGGCTTCGAAATCTTGGTACTGATCAAAACTGGCGCAGGCTGGTGATAGCAGCAGGCTGGACGCTTGCAGCTCGGATGTTGCCCGAATGGCAATCGCTACGGCAGCGCTCAGATCGGTGCAGCGATGCACCTGTCCTTGATAGTTGGACTGACGGATCAGTGCGTCCAATTCCTCTGCCCCAGCGCCGAACAACACCACCGCGCAAGCCTTTGATTTCAATTCGGTCAGCCAGCCTGTGGCGTTACCGCGTTTGGTCTGGCCTCCCGCCAAGACCACCACTGGGCCTGCCATGGCCTGCAGGCCGACCGCGGCGGCGTCGTAATTGGTGGCCTTGCTGTCATTGAAAACGTCGGCAGAGGCAGTGGATCCGAGGTGCTCGAGGCGATGGGGAACGCCAGGGAAGCTCTCGAGGCCTCGGGCAATCTGCTCCGCATTGAGGCCGATCTGTGCGGCGGCAGCTGTAACCAGCAACAGGTTTTGACGATTGTGGGCGCCTGGCATCGCCAAGACTTTGGCTGGAAACATCGCACCGCCTTCTCTCGCTTGCACCGTTCCAGCGTCATCAATCCAAAAATCTGCGGGTTGGTCGCTATGGCAAGGGGGCGCTGCCTTCACCCACATCCCGCGCTTGAGGGATGGGCGATGGGCAGAGAGATCCGCATCATCCCCATTGAAGATGGCCAAGCTGGAGCGCTGCAGCAGGCTGTGTTTAATCGCCCTGTAGGCCTCAAGTGTTCCGTGGCGTTCGAGATGGTCTGGGGTGAGGGTGGTCCAAATGCCGATGCTTGGAGCCAAGCTTGGGCCTGCCTCGATTTGGTAGCTACTCAGTTCCATCACCAGCCAATCCGGCTTGGGCGTCTCCCCCTTTCTAATTTTCAGCGCCATCTCCGCCGCTGAAGCGCCCATGTTTCCCCCCATAGGAGCCCGGACTCCGGCATGGTTCAACACGTGACTGAGAAGGTGGGTGACCGTGGTTTTGCCGTTGGTTCCCGTGATTCCTACCCAAGGGATGTCGTTGAGGGTCTCCCAAGCCAACTCGATCTCTCCGCGGACTTGAACACCCTCCTTGCGCAGGGTTTCAAGGGTTGGGTGATCCCAGGGAATTCCCGGTCCAATCACCACAGCGGTCAGATCAGAACGCCAGGGTTCGAAGCTGTTGATGTCGAGGGGAATGCCCAACTCAACTGGAATGCCTTCCGCTTGAAGTGTTGCCGCACACGACGTTTGATCAGGGCTCGTACCGCACTCAAGAACAACAACGGTTTGGCCTTGGTGATGTAAAAGGCGGGCAGCTCCAAGGCCGGATCGTCCCAGTCCAACGACGATCGTGAGTGCCATCGAAACTTCAGTCCCCTAAAGGGAAATGGGCGATACTGGATTTGAACCAGTGACTCCTACAATGTCAATGTAGTGCTCTACCCCTGAGCTAATCGCCCCCATTAACCAGCAGACAACCAACGGTGGTTTGTGCTGATCGGAATGGAGAGTAGCAGCCAGAGTGCGTCCTAACTGCGCCTGAGTTCGACACGCCAGCGCTCACGTTTGGTCCGGGTGAGCGAGAGCACTTCAAGGGCCCCACGGTCTTGCAGCTGGAGCCTGTCACCGACCCCCACGTCTCGACTGGCCAGACGCACGTCATGCCAGTTCATGCGCAGACGCCCAGCTTTGATGTGGCCGACAATTTTGGCTCTCGAAAGGCCGAAGCCTGCGGATGCAATTGCATCAATCCGACAGGAGGCCTCGACGGTTTGCAGGATTCTGGGGGTGCGTTGGGCCGGTAAGTGCAGCGCTTCAATCGGTAGGGCCTCGCACCGGATCGCAACGTCGCGCACGCGACCGTGTTGTTCATGGAGCCTTGCTGCGCTCTCTGGAGTACAAAGCCCCTGGCCCCCGCGGTCGCCTCGTACCCAGAGGTCTCCAATTTGATCCGGTGCAGCGCCTAACTCTTGAAGGGCGTTGCGAATGTCTTCCGGACTGAGGGGATCGAACAGAAAGTTTCCCTCAATGAGGAGTCCTTGAACGGGAGCACACGCGTCGGCATCCTCTATCTGGTCTCGTCGGTGGCAGAGGAATCTGCATCGTTCGGCCCCCGGGTAGCCCCCATCACGATGCCAGCCAATTTCACTCAAGTTGCTCAGGCGTGCGAGGGCCTCTTCCTGAAGTCGAGCATCAAGAAATGGGCTCCACGCCGGTTGCCACGTCCGCACGACTTGATCAGCCAGCTGGATTAGTTGTCTTAGCCCCGCCGGATCGTCTGCTCCTGTGAGGAGCTCCTCCTTCAAAAGGGTCATAGGTCGTTGAGGCGCACCACCTGCTGAGGATTGCTGCGTTGCACCACCTGCCAAGGGGGTTCGATGCCATTCGGTGTTTCGAGCAGTACAAGCCAGCTCCCTTCCTCTCGACGGTTGCGCAGGATGCGCACGCCATCGTCGTTATCGGAATTCACGCTGGCGGCCGCTGCATAGCTGCCCATCAAGCCAGAGCCCATCCCCATCAAACCGCCGATCAACATTTCACCCCATGGCCCGAAGCTTGCAAACGTGGTGAGGTTGGTGATCTGCGTGAACGTGACTCCCGCTAAAAATCCAAAGGGCATCAACCAGCGCGCCATCGCTTTTTGCCGTCGAGCGCGGGTGAGGTTGGGGCTGAGCAATTCCACTTGATCGATGGCATCGCCCTCTGGTGGCAGCGTGATGCATGTTTTCAGCGGGAGTTTGGTCTCCTTCAGCTGTTGGCTGAGCCCTTCAGCAGCCCTTTGGTTGGACACCACCACCACGCAGACGGGCATTCGCTCACATTTTGTTAGTTGAATTCTGAACCCTGTCCTTAGTTATTGGGGGGTGGGTGGGTGTTGATCTCTACAGTTTGCGCAGGCAGTTTTGCGCCCGTTCATGACGAAAGTTCTGGTTTCCGATCCGATTGATCAGGCCGGCTTGGACATCCTCAACCAGGTGGCGCAAGTCGATCAGCGGATCGGTTTGAGCGAAGACGAGCTGGTGGGGATCATTGGTGAGTACGACGGATTGATGATCCGTTCTGGTACTCAAGTGACAGCAACGGTGATTGCCGCTGCTAACCGACTCAAGATTATTGGTCGTGCTGGCGTTGGGGTCGACAACGTTGATGTCCCCGCAGCGACGCAGCGGGGTGTTCTTGTGGTGAACTCTCCAGAAGGCAACACCATCGCGGCGGCAGAGCATGCCTTGGCGATGATGCTGTCGCTGTCACGCCATGTACCCCAGGCGAATGCCGGAATGCGTGCGGGGAAGTGGGACCGCAAAAAATATGTCGGCAATGAGCTCTACAAGAAGACCCTCGGAGTGGTGGGTCTCGGCAAGATCGGCTCCCATGTCGCCAAGGTGGCCCAAGCGATGGGTATGGACGTTATCGCTTACGACCCGTTTATTGCTGCCGATCGTGCCAAGCAAATGCAGGTGAAGCTCATCGAGCTCGATGAGCTCTTTCGAACGGCGGACTACGTGACGTTGCATATCCCCCGCACCAAGGACACAGAAAACTTGGTGAATGCTGATTTGCTGCGCACGATGAAGCCCACAGCACGCATCGTGAATTGTGCCCGTGGTGGCGTTGTTGATGAAGCTGCCATCTCCGAAGCCATTAACCAGGGAGTGATTGCTGGGGCGGGTCTCGATGTGTACGCCAGTGAGCCTTTGGCGGAAGATTCGCCGTTGCGTGCCGTTGAACGGGGGCTGGTATTAACGCCACATTTGGGTGCATCCACAGAAGAAGCCCAAGAAAACGTGGCGATCGATGTGGCCGAGCAAATCAGGGATGTGTTGCTGGGTTTGCCGGCCCGCAGCGCTGTGAATATCCCTGGCCTTAGCGCTGAAATTATGGAGCGGCTGAAGCCACACCTTCAGCTCTCTGAAACCGTTGGTTTGCTCGTGAGCCAGCTGGCGGGTGGGCACGTGAAGGAGATGGAGCTGCGCCTGCAGGGTGAGTTCGCGAGTCATCCCTCTCAACCTCTTGTGATCGCCGCATTAAAAGGTCTGCTGAGTGCAGCTCTCGGCGACAGCATCAATTTTGTGAATGCTTCTTTGGAAGCCAAAGCACGGGGCATCCAGGTTTTGGAAGTCAAAGATGAATCGAGCCGCGATTTCGCAGGGGGGTCACTGCAAATCACGACGCGTGGTGATCAGGGCGATCGTTGTGTCACTGGCGCTGTTTTTGCCGACGGTGAATTACGGATCACGAGCATTGATGAGTTCCCGGTGAATGTGTCTCCCAGCAGGCACATGCTGTTTACCCGTCACCGCGATATGCCTGGAATCATTGGCCATTTGGGATCAATGATGGGGGAGCACAACGTCAACATCGCCTCCATGCAAGTGGGGCGCAAAATTGTTCGTGGCGATGCTGTGATGGTGCTCAGCATCGATGACCCGATCCCGGCCGATTTGCTTCAGAAAATCACAGCGATTGACGGCATACAGGAAGCCCATCCGGTCACCCTTTGATGTGGTGGCGACTGTCGATGCCTTGTCCTCCCGAGCTGGAGGAGTCGCTCGCTTGGAAGCTGAATGACTTGGGGCTGCACCGCTTTGCGCTGCAGCATTCCCCGGACACCCCCCACCAGAAAACGTTGTTGGTCTGGTTGCCCCAACCGGAGTGGCCCATTGCTGATCGAGAGCAATTGCTGGCCAGTCTTGAGCCCCTATCGCAGCCCTTTGGTTTGGCTTTCCCTTCAGGTGTTTGGGACGAGGTGGCTGATGAAGATTGGAGTTTGAGCTGGAAGCAGCACTGGCAACCCGATCCAGTGGGACAACGCCTTTTAATTCTTCCAGCGTGGTTAGACGTGCCTGAGGAGCATGCCGACCGCTTCGTGATTCGGATGGATCCAGGCAGTGCTTTCGGCACCGGGAGCCACCCAACGACGCGACTTTGTTTGGAGGCCCTGGAGGCGTGCCCTCCTCAGGGCTTACTCGTGGCTGATCTTGGCTGTGGAAGCGGTGTTTTGGGGTTGGCATCCCTGTGCCTGGGCGCTGATGCGGTGTTAGCCGCAGACACCGATTCCTTGGCCGTACGCGCGACGGCAGGGAATCGTTCGTTGAATCAATGTTCTGAGCAACGGTTGCAGGTGTCCCTGGGATCCGTGGAGACCCTTCAAGCTCTCCTGGCAGGCCGACGAGCTGATCTCTTGCTTTGCAACATCTTGGCCCCTGTGATTGAGGCCCTTTCCCCCGGTTTCGAAAGCCTCATCGCTCCGAATGGGAGAGCGCTTCTCAGTGGATTGTTAGTGGATCAAGCTCCGAGGCTCAAAGATGTTCTTGCGGCCCAGGGTTGGCAGGTCACTCAGGAGTTGGCGCAAGGGCGTTGGGGGTTGTTGGAGATTCGACACACATGAGCCTTTTGTCATAAGCCAGGCTTATCGGACCTCCCGCTCAGATTGGTCCTGCCTCCCTGAGCGGCTCAAACCCTCTGGTTTGCCCCTCATTTGCAGTAGATAGGTGCTGTTCAGCAGGACCGGATTTCCCGGAACCTGTCGTATTTATCAATCAATGGCTTCCTACAAGGTCACCCTGGTCAGCGAGAGCGAAGGTCTCAACAAGACCATCGAAGTCCCTGATGATCAGTACATCCTCGACGCAGCAGAAGAGCAGGGCATCGACCTGCCTTACTCCTGTCGTGCTGGCGCTTGCTCCACCTGCGCCGGCAAACTCACCGCTGGCACCGTTGATCAGTCCGACCAGAGCTTCCTGGACGACGATCAGATCGAAGCTGGCTTCGTGTTGACCTGCGTGGCTTACCCCACCTCCGACTGCACCATCAAGACCCACGCCGAAGAAGAGCTCTATTGAGTCTCCACCTCGTTCACTGAATGTTGGTTCAACCACCCCTGCGGGGGTGGTTTTTTGTTTTTTGGCCGCTTTGTATGGCTCGTGCTCTTGCTTTTAAGTCGTCGTGATCCGTCCAGAGGTTCACGATCTGCTGGCTTCCGGCAGTATCCATACCAGTCCGGGTGGTCAGTACAGCTTTCGAGTGATCGGCCCATGCTGTCGATTGTTCGACCGTGAAGAGCTGCCTTGGCCATGCTGTCGCTTGGCCTGGAGGAGCAAAGAGCCCAGCTGGCGGCGGGTGGGCAGACGTTTTGTTCCGGATCTCGCGGCGCGCCGATGCCCGTCGTACTCGGTGGAGTTGCTCCAGCCGGGATCGCGACCGACTGCAACGGTGCTCACCCTGTTCTCCGTCCGATTGGTCCGTGAATTGCAGGAGTGGTGGTATAGCCGTCACCCCCGCTCGATGGAGCCAGGCAACATTGAGCCGAACTTAGAGGAGTCGATTGATTATTGAGCCTTTCTCGAATTATTAGTTTTTTGGTGTTTGGATGATTTGCTTTTAAATTAAAAAAGACCTTTAGGCACAATAAGAATGTTAACTTTTGCTGTTAAAATATTTTCTAGCGCGATGTCTGTTGTCTTTCTTTTCTCGATTAGTTGCGCCCTCGGCATTATCTATATGGCTGAAAAATCGATATAAAAATACCGGCCTAAAAGCCGGTTTTGTTGTTTTAAGTCAATCGATTTGAATACTTAAATAGGTTTGATGAGTTGATTGTTAGAAATAAATCTTACCGCCACCCCATGACGACCCTTGCACTTTCGGGGACACAAGGATGTATCCAGCCATAAGGCGCAGGTCTTCGTCGTCGAGATCGCGCATTGCTGGGTACAGCTCAGCGCTGCGCATGCTGGGGTGAACGTCGGAAATGCTGTATTCACCGTCGTAAGAGGTGGGATCCTTCATGTAATCCACCAACGCATCGACGTTGTCGCGGGCTGGTGTAGCTAAAGCCAGGGTTTCTGGGTCGAGGCCAACGTTTTGATTGGTTTTCGTGATCCCGCCGGCGTGGCACGTACCGCAGCTGGTGTTGAAGACCTTTCGTCCTGCATTGATCTCGCGATCTGTGAAGGTCACCTCTGCGCCGTCGGGATTCACTGGAACCGTGAGTGTCTCGGCATCCCATTGCACTGCTTCTGCAGGGGAAATGAACGCCAAGCCGATCAACACCGGTACAAGAACGAGGAGTCCTTTGAAGGATTGCCGCAAAGAGGAGAAAACAGAGACCATGAAGGTTGCCGGGGACTGACGGATTCACCGCACCCAGCTCTTGTATCACGGGGCCGAGGCTCCCTGAGGCCGGATCACAAACTGTTGCAGCGCGGTTTTACCTCCAAAGTGAGGAAATCCTTTGCCAGACAGGTGTTTGGGAAGATCGCTTGGGCTTCCTTTAAAAGGTCTTCTGGTGTTACGGCATTGCCGGGGGCGTAGCGGGGGCTCAGGTGGGTGAGGACGAGTTGCCCGACGTTGGCTTCCGCCGCCGTTTGGGCCGCCATCGTGCTCGTGGAATGCTGTTTTTGATAAGCCATCTCTGATTCTTGGTGAGCAAAGGTCGATTCGTGAATCAGTAAGTCGGCTCCTCGGGCAAGGTCGACCGCTGCTTCGCAGAACACCGTGTCGGTGCAATACACAACGCTCACACCAGGCCTCTCTGGACCGCAGAGGGTTGTGCCGTCGATGACGCGCCCATCTTCGAGGGTGACGGTGTCTCCCCGCTTGAGCTGGGCGTAGATGGGACCGGGAGGGATTTGTAGGTCTTTGGCCTTGGCGATATCGAATCGTCCCGCCAAAGGTTTTTGGTCCACCCGATAGGCGTAGGCCGGAACGCGATGGGTGAGCGGTGTGCAGCGCACCATCAGATCGTCGTCTTCATAAACCAGGGTCCCGTTTTCAGCGCAGTCGTGAACGCGGTGCACTTTGAGGGGGTAGCCGATCCGGGTGGAGCTGGTGCGCAGTACGCCGTTGAGATAGCTCTCGAGAGGATCAGGGCCGTAGAGGTCGACGCCTTCATTGCTGTTGCCAGCTAGGCCAAGGCTGGCCAGAAGGCCTGGAAGGCCGAACACGTGATCGCCGTGCATATGGGTCACGAAGACCCGTCTGAGCTGCGAGAGCCGGAGTTCGCTCCGCAGAAACTGATGCTGGGTTCCCTCGCCACAGTCGAATAGCCACATCTCCGAGCGCTGTGGCAGTCGCAGCGCTACGGCCGAAACGTTGCGTGCCCGAGTGGGAACGCCAGAACTTGTTCCCAGAAAGGTGACCTGCAAGGTCGTCGGTCCTCTGTTCTTCATGCTGACATCTGGCTGGACATGGCAAGAGGCGGCACACTGAAACGCCTTCGGTTGCGCATGGTGCGGATCGCTTCAGTTGTCCTGGCGGGATTTGCGACAGCGGCTCTGTTCGGTTCCGCTCAGCACGCGATGCCGATGGAACGGGAGCCTCAGATGCGGGTCCTGTTACATGAGGGACCAAAGCTGCTGCTCAGGGCGGACAAAACGCAGTGGATGCAGGTGCGTGGCTTGGGTGGAGGTGTGCGACGGCTTCGACGGCTGCAGTTGGAACAAGCCGGTGGGAGCGTTGTAGCCGTTTTGGATGGGAACCGTCGCCGCTTGGCTTCAGGCACCGTTTTGACAGTGCAAAACGATGACCCTCGGGGGATCTGGCTGGACTCCCGTCGCTATCGGGGTGAATTTCAGATCAGCTGTCGGGGAGGGCGTTTACGGGTTGTTAATGCGCTTGGTGTTGAGACGTACCTCACCAGCGTTGTGGGGAGTGAGATGCCCCACCATTGGCCCTTGGCCGCTTTAAAGGCCCAAGCCGTCGCTGCTCGGACCTATGCCCTTCGGCAGCGCAGTCGCGGAGGTGGATGGGATGTGAAGGCCAGCGTGGCGAGTCAGGTGTACCGGGGTGTAGAGGCTGAAACCGCCAGTACCCGCCAGGCGGTGGCTGAGACCCGTTCGTTGGTGCTAGTCCATCGCGGCAAATTGATTAATGCGGTGTTTCACAGCAGTTCTGGTGGCGTCACGGAATCCAGCGGGATGGTCTGGAGTCAACAGCTCCCTTATCTCGTGAGCGTCCCAGACCATGACCAACACAGTCCGGTCCATCGTTGGCAGGAACGCTTTGCTTCTTCGGGCTTGCGTCAACGCCTTCCTGAAACTGGCGGCGTGAACCGGGTTGATGTCACAAGTCGGAGTGCGAGTGGTCGTGTGCGACAGGCCAGGCTGGAAGGACCTCGCGGATCCCTTGTGCTGACTGGACGCGAGTTGCGCCAGCGTTTGGGCTTGAAAAGCACGTTGGTGACCTTTGAGATGGTGTCTGCTGACTCGGCAAAGCCGTTCCAAGCTTCCACCGTTTTGGCCCGTCGTTCGGCTTCATCCACGGGATCGAGATCCCGGATTGACCGCATCACAGCATCCGTCGCTCGGTCGACAACAACCAGCTCTCTCCCTTCAACCTCGTTCTTGGTAGCGCCGCCGCCGCCGGTGCTGTCGAGTCCGATGCGCTCTCGATCGTTCCGATTTCGAGCGTCCCGTTCCAACGCGCGTCGGGGTCCTGCGGTGGGTGGATTACAACTTTTAGTGCGGGGTCAG
>QCVC01000010.1:0-36234 GCA_003210515.1 Synechococcus sp. AG-683-B21
GTGGTGGACGAAGTATTGAGTGTCACAAACTGCTCTAGAATCTTGGTAATAGAGGGAGGGAGCCATGAAGGCTGGCCCGATTTGCCCATTACGACTAGGAACTTTCGACAGTCTTGATTACTGGACTGATCCAGTTTTGATGTCATCCGTACGGCCTATGACTGCCCAGGAGATTGATGACATCGCCGAGCAGTCGCGCCTAGATCAAGGGCGGTTTCGACAGCAGAGCCGCAAAAGATAAGACCAGAGCCACGATCAATCAGCCTCTACGAATACTTCAGCTTGCTCAGCTGTCGAATTAAAGTTTTGTCATCATGCCGAAGCTAGCTAGCACCCCCTCATGGGAACGGACCTCACCGCAATCCTGATCTCATCAGTTTTTCTGGGAGTTGGCTATGTGATTGCGAAATTCTTCCCTGAAGCGTCTTTGATGGCTGCAGTGTTCTTGGTAGGGCTGGCGATCCTCAACATCACCCTGTACTTCGTGGCCTAACGACTCACTCCCGAAGCTAAGGGGTGGGAAGGCAAACTGACTCTGTGCAGCACATCACCAACTGGTTTCCATTGTACAAGGTGCATGCGATTGATTTTATTTGTGTCAAGACAGTCCCATATGTTTTCACCACTTAATATTGCCTTAGACCAATTATCACCTTCACTTCTCATTTTCTTTCTGTTGAGATCTTTCCAGTCAGTCCAATTAATGCTTTGGTAAAGGGAGACATACTCGCTAAGGATCACCACAGCAAAATCCATCGTCCAATTCGCTTCTTAAATCACTATAGGAAACATGGCGTCATGGAGACGCTCCCATCGATCAGGCTAATGGTCAGAGCAAACAGCTGAGGTCAGGAAGCCCGTTCTTATTCGTTGATCCCCCGATGGGTGCAGAAGCAAGAAGATCAAAACCACTCATTTGGGGGATTCGATTTCCATTAATTCCGAAGATGGTGTGTTCTAAGGGCGAGAGCCTCACACATGACATCAAATCAATGAGCTTTCATCACTTCTTCCAACACAAGAAACGACTGGCTGAATTATGGGAAAAACAATGGTGTTCGATGAAAGAGCATCAGACATGCACGGCTGAGATCCATCGCAAGGTGATCAGGATGGTGACTCCCATGAGCGATCTCGAAGCCAAGCTGATGCTTCGTCAAATGGGTGAACGAATTTAATCAAACAAGCCAATGTCCTCATGATCGGGCAGCCTGATGCCCTATTGCTATGGGCTGAAAGCCATACAAGACACGTCCGGGAAAAGCAAGGGGCGTTGACTATGTCGCCATCGATCTCCCGATAAAAACTCACACCTCTCACCACGTTGTTGTGCGGGGCTTTGATTGAACAAACTGCTGGAAAATCAAATGTGCCATCAGTACCAAGTCCTGCAGCAACGGCATCGGTGCACAACCTCTCTGGCAACATGACGATCAGTGCCGCCCAACATCGCATTCCGTGACTTTTAAAGAACTCGTCTGCAGCTATAAAACAGGGGAGACGAGCTTTGACGACCTCATCCTGGAAGTGAGATGCGAATCATGCTTTACGTCCGTGTACGAGGAAGCACAACAGCAACTGGGAGCCGATAGCCCAACTCTGGACATGCTTGCAGATGAATTCCCGATCTATCACCAGAGCCTGATCAGACAGCAATAACAAGAGAGCTCTAAGCCATGAAAACTTAAGCAAACACAAATCTCAGTTGAAAACTGGAAGTGCGATTGCTTTAATCGCTCTAATGATTATCAAAATGATGGCTCCGTCGAGGCGAGAAAAGCTAGGGCAACTCCTAGAGCAGAAATTCAACAAAGTATCAGAAATCTCTGATTCCGATAGGGCAGAACACTTCAGGAAGTCGAATGGCTATGAGCAAGCCTTGGCGGACTGCCCAATTAACGACGAGTTGCTATGGATGGACTTTTCAGAATGCCTGTCTGAGCTCGAGCAGATCGAAATTGCAGAACTATGCCAAGAGAGAACGAACTAGTCATAACTTGGGTGACAATTTCGTTCAAGACCAATCTTTACAAGAAAATTTGTCATAAAAATGACCAAAACAAGAATGTTTTTATTGGTCAAAATCCTTGAAATCTGTTAATCCAAACCTATACGGTCAATCAAGTTTAGCGCAATTGAAACTATATTAATTCTACAAAGCTCATCTGAAATCAATAAACCCAAACACAGAGCAAATAAATGATTAAGGAGGCTCCGAACACAACAATCCCGACAGAAGTCTTGATACGCATCCATTTCTTATCCCATTTGTATGGAGCCATCACCAAAATGGAAAAGAAAGAAGAGGCGGCATAAAGCACAAGGGTATGTTTCGGATCTTCTCTAGACACAAGCATCTCAATGCCATGCCAAAGAAAAATTAGCATCGAGGAATAGGAGGAGATAGCCCCAAGGTTGTATAGAAGTTCTTTACGTTTTCTTAGCTGATTGCCAAATGAATAGCGAAACATCGTCTGGCTTACTGACATGATCACATCATGCTAGCCACAAAGATTTGAGGCCTTAAATATTGATTCACAACAGGCCTACATGGATAGACCAAGGCGGCTTGATGCTTTAGGTGATCAACCTGAATCGAGCAGAACTAAGGACCAAGGACCATGTCTGTAGCGCGATGAACATCAGATCGGTTGACGAGCACGCTATAAAGATTGTGTAGTGAGAGCTACCTATAACGTTCACCTCACATTTGTGAGGCGCAGACAACCCAGGCCAAGGAACGGGGACCTGGACATCTGAGCAACTTCAAATGACACTCACCTATCGCGGGCAGAAGTACGTGCGGATTCAAGGTGCTGACGCATCAAAAAAAGCAGGTTTGACCTATCGCGGCGTCTCGTACGCCAATTGATCCCCTGCTGAACAAGTTGAAATGCCCCGACTAGTTCGGGGCATTTTTTTGCCACAAGGTGCGCCGACAAAGGGAAGGCCGCCCCTCCCAGGTGGAAGAGACGGCCTATCTCGCTCGTTTGTTCATCGTTCACCTAAACAAGATTCGGCTGAGAAACCAGCCCACCGACGACAGAGATGGGGGGATTTCTCATATTCCTCGCTTACGACACCACTGCTTCCTCTTCCAAAAAGCAGAGATCAGGTCGTAGGTCAACACATAAAAGAAGAAGAGCGAAGCGACTGGCTTGGTGGCAAACCCTGGGGCCATTGCGACCAGGTGTGAAACCTCTTTTCCTGCTGGGGCACCTCAACGATGCAGAGGAAAGTCGACTGGGTTGACGCTCAGCGTTGTCGCGCCAGACGGACGGCTCACGGATGGGTTGAAAGTTGGAGCAGGGGCCAGAAAAGTCAGCGTGCTTCTAGCGCTTGCTCAGGTGGAGTTTCGGCCGTCATGGGCACCTCCGATTTCGATGCCCATACTTTTGCCCAGCACAGCTCGTTTGCCATCGGTGTTAAGGCGCATTGCCCTCTCAACCAAAACCTCCGACAGTGGGAACGGCGTGCTTTGAAACCTCAGTAGAGGCGAAACAACGACCAGGGAAAACTTGTCAAGGAATGTCGGGCTCTTGAAATGACTTTTCAAGGCCTGGCATCAAAACCACGGCTGGCAACCATCAATCTTGATGGGTCCGTGCATCGATGGAGATCTTGAAAAGCTAGAGAAACTTCGAGCGTCGCAAAGAACCCGACAAGCAGGTCGGAGAGATGTCGGTACAAGACAGCGGGCAGGTGGGTCCCTGAACCCGTTGCGACGTTTGAGGAGATGTGATGGCTGACCTCAAAACACCACCCTGCAACCTTGGAGCGGCCAAGTTCAGCTCCATCAGTGCAGACACCGCGCTGAACTGTCCAGCAGCTGAACTGACGAGAAACCGACTCGGCCTTCGTCTTCGAGAGGATCCCACAGGAAGCGCAAACAGGGTTTTGAAAGGTGACCTCTTCGTCGAGATCAACCAGGAAACCCAGGCTGACTCCACAGAGCAGATTTTGAATCAATTTGAACTATTTCCTGATGTAGAGAGCAAGATCTGTATCCCTGCATCACCCATCGCAATCGAAAAAACACAACAACCATTTGGATTCCCTGGCGGATCAAGCATGCAAGTGTCCTGAAATCCTTACGGATGGATTTGGGTTGATTGAGACGGGTCAATTGCTGCCTAAATTGGATCTGAACGATTTAAAGGCCCCCTTTCATTAACCAACACCTGATGTTGGTTAATGGGAACGCCAACCGATGACTGACCGCACCCTCGACCTCGCCAAGGCACTACGCGAAGCCCAGCTTCAGCGCCTAGAAGCCTCTTTATCAGCGAGGTGTGCTACTCCAGTCATTAAGACGCCCCAACCAATCAACGAGAAAGACGTCGCTTCGCAAGACTGATTCGGTATTGGGCAAAAAAGTTTGTTCGAAGATGAGGGTGATTGATGCACGCGACAGAAGCAGACACTCGAGCGTGTGATGTGTTCAATGCACCCTTGCAACCAACTCCCTACTAAGGCAACGATTAACCAAGAAGAATTTCTTGATCGAAGCTGAAAAGATTCATAGATTAACCGAATAAAGTTGAATCAAATATGAATCAAATAATCTTTTGTTATTGATCCTGGCCATGAAAACCAGGCTTTTATATTACCTAGTCGTATTCTTATTGAGCTCAGAGTTGGGTTGTTGTTGCTCTACCAGTAAGAGATCTTTCGACAAAAGTGTGAGACCAACACCCATCAGAGCAATAGCAAATCCCATGTCTTTGTCTGCAGCCTTGGCTACATTCCTGGAAAGTGTTTGATGTTTTTCCCAGGAGAAATGCATGAAGCTTTTTAATGCAGATCTTGTCTAAGCCATCCAATGAGTGAAATCGCTGTGGTGCATGGGGTTAGGACATGTTCTGTAACGACATGAATGTATTGGCTTGAGCACTAAATCTTCAAAACAGTTGCTGAGACTACAAAAGTGATTTGCTCTTTCAAAGCTTTTCCATTACTTTCGACGCATCAAGTCACCAGCCAATGGACCCAATCTCTTTGACTCTTGGCCAAAAATTTGAGATCGAAAAATTCTCGAGAGAGATAGATAATTCGGATGATCTTCTCCAATTACGCTCGATCGCCAAAGACTTGCTAGTGGCTTGGAAGCAGCAGCAGGCTGCTTCTGCTTGGGCTTTTCGACAATCCCAAGGGCTTTAACAAAAATACCTTTGTCCTACGAGTTGTTGATCAATGGAGCAGGATCAAACAGTTGTTTCAATTGAATTAGGCCTTGATGCACTCCGTGTGATGCATCGGGCGATCAACCAAGCCTATGAAAGCTGGCCCGGTGGCCATGCCGAAGAGCAAGAGTGCCTGTTCACGATGAGAAATCAGCTTTATGCGGCACTCATGGACCAATTGTTAGATATGGAAGCAATTTAATATTTAAATGTAAAATTAGTTGATTGATTTCTCCATGGTCGACCTATTGATCCCGGTGGGTTGCTTTGTCTCAACCCAATGTGACTACTATGGATTGACATGCCAAGTGGTGGTAGCGACTGATGTCTTCCCATGAAAAGCAGTTATCAAGTCCAGGGATCACATCGTTTCAAGAGTTCATCCGACATGCCGACTATTCATTCAAAACAAATTTAAGAGCTGATCCCGCCTCTAGGGATGATGGCAATGATCATCGGGCTCGAGAAGTCTGTTCGGGACATTTTGTACCCGTCAATCCAACTCCTCTCCCGGAGCCGGTTTATATCACGCATAGTTATCACTTGTTTGAGCAGCTTGGTCTTCAAGATGTGCTGATCAAAGACCGTGATTTTATAAAAATGTTTTCTGGAGATTGCGCCTCGATCAACTCTCCTCAATGCATGGGTTGGGCGACTGGGTATTCCCTATCAATTTATGGGACTGAATACAATCAACAATGTCCATTCGGAACTGGGAATGGTTACGGAGATGGGCGGGCAATCTCAGTTTTTGAAGGCCTTTTAAATGAGAAGCGTTGGGAAATGCAACTAAAAGGTAGTGGTCCAACGCCCTACTGCCGAGGCGCCGATGGACGTGCCGTACTGCGATCGAGTGTGCGCGAATTTTTGGCTCAAGAATTGATGCATGCCCTAGGCATTCCTACGACACGATCGTTGACGCTATTTGCCTCGCAATCGCAAACAGTGATGCGGCCCTGGTACTCAGAACAATCCCAATCTCAGGACCCAGATGTTTTAGTAGATAACCCCATAGCAATTAGCACTAGGGTTTCATCTTCATTTCTACGTGTTGGGCAGTTGGAGTTATTTGCACGTCGGGTCCGACTCGATGCCCATCCTCAAGCTTTCGAGGAATTAAAAATGATTGTGATGCATCTAATCGCACGAGAGTATAAAAATGAAATTGATCAATCCCTTCATTTTTCTGACCAGATCGTTTTATTGGCTCGTACATTTCGTGAACGACTTTCTTCCTTAGTCGCTAACTGGCTACGCGTGGGTTACTGCCAAGGTAATTTCAACAGTGATAATTGTGCAGCTGGCGGATTCACCCTTGATTATGGACCGTTTGGCTTCTGCGAACTTTTTGACCCGCAATTCCAACCATGGACTGGTGGCGGCGGACATTTTGCCTTCTTGAATCAACCAGTGGCTGCGGAAGCAAATTTCCATATGTTTTGGAAATCTCTCAGGCTGTTGATTCTTGATCATGATAAAAATCTTGAGGAATTAGATCAAATTCGCAAAGATTTTGAATCACATATGCAAGCAAAGCTGCAGGATATGTGGGCTAAAAAGCTGGGATTGGCTCAATATGATCGACAGCTCTGTGATGGCTTATTGCAATTACTTGAACTTTCGAAGGTCGACTTCACAATCTTTTTCCGTGAGCTGTCGCATTTACCGACTGATTTCTCAGCTCTAAACAAAAGTTTTTATACGCCTCTTCCTCAGCAGCTAGAAGTGCAGTGGCAATCTTGGTTTGATCAATGGAGTCGATTGATTGCCAGCGCCAATAATCAACAGGCTATATCTCAGAACATGCTGAAAATCAATCCAAAATATACCTGGCGAGAGTGGCTCATTGTTCCAGCCTATGAACAAGCAAGTCGCGGGGACTATTCGTTAATCCATCAGATCCAGGCCATCTTAAATCAACCCTATGAGGAACAAACTCAAGCCATTGAAGATCAATATTACCGCTTACGCCCAGACTCATTCTTCTATGCAGGCGGGGTCTCCCATTACAGCTGCTCTTCATAAACTTTTGCTTGAAATCTAAGCGTTAATAGATCAATGGAATTGATACTTTCAAAGTCTTGGATGATTGCGGGATTTACGCTGTCATTATTGTCCATCATACGAAACGACTCACTACAAACTTTGGGACCCTATCTACAAGCCAACCAAGGTCATGTACCGAAGTGGTGCCAAATGATTTTTTTGTGCACAGTATCCGTGGTGGTGTTAATGCTCGGCTGGAGCGTGAACGGAGGCGATCCTGCATGGGGTCGTCTCAATGTTCCAGGTCATGTCTTTACTCAGCCTGCAATATTCACCTGGGTGTACCTCATTCCTCCCCTTGCGATGCTGCTGCTCACCCAATGGGGTGCACCATTAAGCACCTCTTTTCTGGTGTTATCGACATTTGAATTTACGAACAGCTCTTCCCTAATCAAAGTGTCATTATTGGGTTATCTCATTGCATTTTTAATTGCAATGATCATTTATGGGCTTGGCCTTTGGCTCGTCGAGCGATGGATTTTTATTACGAATCAATCTGCTCAATCGGTGAGCCCTGTTTGGCTCATTGCGCAGTGGTTAGCGACCGCATTTCTCTGGGGAATTTGGTTGGTCCAAGATCTTGCCAATGTATTTATTTTTTTACCCCGACAACTCGAACTTTTACCAATGCTGATGTGCACAGTCTTGCTCTGTCTTGGGCTGTGCTGGTTAATTAGCGTTGGAGGGGGACCTATTCAAGGCATTCTGCACACAAAAACCAACGCATCTGATCTGCGTTCCGCCACAGTGATCGACCTGTTATTTGGCAGCTGCTTAGTGGGAAGTGCGTTGCTCACCTCCTTTCCGCTCAGCACCACATGGGTGTTTCTAGGTCTGTTAGGCGGGCGTGAAGGTGCGCTGCGTTTTCATTCTCATCGGAGCTGTCAACCATTTGCGCTCCAAGATGGTGGCCCCTGGAGTCGGGTGATAGGCGCTGATCTTTCGAAAGCTTCTGTGGCATTGATTGTGAGCATGCTGATCGCCTCTGGCCTTCAGCCTCTTCTATAAAGGCCCTGCCCTGAGCCAGCGACCTAGGCATAAATTCACATCATGGTGGCCGTCTTTTCTTTACACAGCTAGGAAAGAGATGGATGAGACTCGGCATGGGACGCTTTGTTCTGCTTCTGATCTTGGTTTCCCCGCTGTGTGATGGAGTCGCCGCTGCGACACCGGAGCCTGCGCCAGCACTTGAGGCCCGGCAAACGATTTTGGAAGCGAACCAATCTTTGGTGAAAAAGGGATGGCAACCTGCCCCGAAGCAATCCCCCTCTCCAGAAGAAAGGCGATGGTCAGCAGTCCCGCTGAGCAGCCTGTCCACCTGCTCCGGCACGGGAGTTGGTTTCTGTCGGTTTGATTATCAGAAGAACCATCAGCGTTTGTCGGTGGTCACAGTCCCCAGCCATCCAGGCCAACCATCGGTGGGCCGCGTCTCACGCTGGTGGTGATTTAAGGGTTGAGTTCTTCAGTTCGCCAGTTTTGATTTCTCTGCCAGCGTGTTCGATGGTGTGGGTGCGGTCCAAGATGCAGACGTTCGACATGATCGATCTCAAGTCGCAACACCGAAAAGTGATCTGGCATGGGTTCGTTATCGGATAAGGCCTCGGGAAATGCTGCATCACGGTTCAACATTTCACCAGGACTTGGCCATCCCCATACCGATCGACCCGATGGGCTCAAACTCAGCCATTTCTGTAGGCATAACTCACGGTTGTTGTCGCTTTTGATGACATTGGCAACACCCCCAAATCGATATTGCTCTCGAGCCTTCGTGAAGAGCCAACAAAGTTCAACGGATGGTTGATGGTGGAGATCCTTGATTTTTTGACTGCGCGTGTCGGTGAACAATTCCAATTGATGGGCGTCAGTCCATGCCCGAAAAACCAAGGTCCGCACGCGCGGTTGTCCGTTCTGTCCAACAGTGGCCAATTGCAGCCAACGGGCGGAAGGCGAACGCCCCTCACGTTGTTGCGCAGCTTTGATCAATGGTCGCCATGGAGGAAGAACTGAAGTTGTCATGCCAGGTTGAAAAGTCGGGCCTGTTCTGCCGCTGCACGAAACACGATGGCGTGTCGGCGCACCAAGGGCTCCAAAGTGTCGTAGCCACCGCCGATCACCGTTGCTACCGGGATTTTTCGTCGCAAACACGCATCCAAAACCAATCGATCTCTCATCAAGAGCCCGTCGTCACTCAGGTGAAGACGACCGAGTCGGTCGTCTCGATGGGGATCAACCCCCGCATTGAATAAAACAAGTTGTGGCTTGAGTTCATCCAACACATTGGGGAGTTGATCACCGATGGCGGCGAGATAGTCCCCATCTTCGGTGCCATCGGGCAGGGGAATATCAATATCACTGTTCACTTTCCGAAGGGGGAAATTGCTTGCGGCATGCACCGAAAAAGTTGTGACACGTTCATCCGTCCGAAAACAGGCGGCGGATCCATCACCTTGGTGCACATCTAAATCCACAATTAAAATTCTTTCGACTTCGCGTCGTCGAAGAAGAACCTTCGCGGCCACAGCACAGTCATTAAAAATGCAAAAGCCGCTCCCAAAGTCTGGGTGGGCGTGGTGTGTTCCCCCTGCCAGATGGTTGGCAAGTCCATACCGAAGCGCCAACCGAGCCGTCAGCAACGTCCCCCCCCACGGCAAGCCATGTGCGTTGCACCAATGCCGAAGTAGCAGGCAGCCCGATCCGTCGTTGTTCAGGCCGAGTGAGTTGATCGCGGCTGAACGTTTCGTGATAACGACGCGGATGGATCTCTTCCAGATCACGCCGAGCGATGCTGAGGGGAACGTGAATCTGCTTGCGCTCAATCAGTCCTTGATCAAGCAGGAGCTGATGCAACAACTTGAACTTCGCCATCGGAAAGCGATGGGTGCTCGGCAATTCAGCGGAGTAGCGCGGGTGGTAAACAACAGGACGAGCCAAGGTCGAAGACGGGGCCTCAAACTCACAGGTTGCAATGCTCGCTCAGCCAGGGACAAATTGGGGTAGACGGGAGAGCTCACTCAAAAAAAAAGACCTCCAACGCTTGCAGGAAGTCTCGGGTCCGTGTGAGGGGTGTCTCAAGCCCCGAACCCATTGTGAGCGATCGCGACTCGTAATGAAATGACTCAGCTATGTCTAGATCTTTCAAGCTGTGATTCGACGCCCACGCCACCAAGCCAGCATTAGCGCGGCATTGCTAGCAACATCTAACCGTCGTGTTTGGGCTGGGAAGGAATGAGCTGGTCGATGGAGACGCAGCGTGCCCAAGCTGTTTGAGGCAAGGCTGAATTGGATCGATCAGCGATCTTGTACATCAGCTTGAATTCACAAAACCCTTGGTGGTCTTTGATTGAGGGGATATGAACGCGAACCTCTGGCAGGTTGAGACGCGTCGCTTCGGAAGCGTTTGGCGCTGAATAAAAGTTGGTGTTGGGTTTAACCGAGAAAATCGATGCTTCAACCTGAGGTGCAATGGCGATCAGCAAACAAGTTGTCGCAACAAACGCCTTCATACCAATGAGATCAGACGAGGAAGGCTAGGGAGGGGGAAACAAGGCGTCAATATGGAAGAAGTCGTCCAAAGTCATCTTCACCTGGTCGTGGAGAAGGGAGTCAAGATATTGATCTCATCACTCCTACTCACGACTCATCAAAAGGAATTACAACCTGAACGACAATTTCAATCAAAGACAATGATTCTTTCGAGCTTGTTCGGACAATGAAACCAAGTTCTCAGATCAATATTCGAAGCTGGCGCTATGTGGGGCAAATGGCTTTAGAGGACATGATCCTTGGGATGGACAAATGCGCTATCAGGGACACACATAATGTCGTCTCATCTGATGAATTTTACGAATGCATAGCGATAGTTATGTGCCAGATGGGAGAGAACATATTTGCCCATGCCGCCCAAATTTCTGGACATTACAAAGGTGAAACTACCGGTGTTTGGAATTGCAGTCGTGGGGAAGGTCCACCCCCTGGCCATACCTACGAAATCAAGGCTATCAGCAGAATTCATCGGGTACCGGATGAAATCGCGGGGCCAATCAATGATCACGGTATTGGAGATCATTATCGAGTGGCTGTCTTGCATTATTTACTTGATATGGGGTAACGATCAAGATCTGACGGGCACGACCAAGGCAAGAACTCAGCGGATTGTTGATTTAAATCTAAAACTTTCTTGCTGATCAGCATTTTGTCGATCATCGTTCAACCATGAAGCACCAATCCTCCTTAGAAAAATTTCTGGCAAATCTGCTCGGATTGGTCGACGAGTACTGGGCGATGAGACGTCCCTGGCAGTACGGAAGCGAAGATCCGCAGTGTGGATTGAAGTGCGAGGGCGATCACTGTCATTCCAGTGATCTATCGCGACGTCACTAGTTGTTTGACCCCATAAAAGCAGCGAACGGGAATCGCTCACCAGAGAGTGATTGTCATGGATCCTGACGTCCGTCAATTGATCATCAGTCAATTAATTGTGATCATTCTTCCCGTCGGGACACTTTTTGCTATTTGGATTTGGATTCTCAGCTTGAGGGGTGAAAGGCATTGATCGCATGACGCCTAGCGAAATCCGAACCCACCATCCTGTGATGGCGAGGATTGATATGAATCTGAAAGCTGGCTCAGCATTGTTTGAATAAATGGATCATCAGCACCGGTTTCCTTTTGAAACGTCTGAATAAGATCCCGCAATTTCTTGATTGTGTTTGGAATTTGGTTGTCGAGATGCTCTTTGCTCGGTTGATAGCGCACAGAATCAATGCCTCCGTTCAACTGTAACCAAATCAATGGGCCTGATTTTTCCAAAAAAAATCCCCGCAGCATCGCTGCGAGGATTTTGGATCAGATGTTTTCCCTTTCGAGAAAATGATCGATCACTCTTCGTCGTCTTCGGCTCCAACAGGAACCAAACGAATTGCTTTCTTACCAAGCTTGATCGTGAACTCAGCACCTGGCTCCAGTTCAAGCATGGCGGTGTATGCCTTGCCGACGAGAAGATTGCCGTTCCCCTGAACTTTGGCGGTGTAGCTCAACTTGCGGCCACCTTTGCCAATTCCAGCACCACCACCAGTCGCCAGGCTTACGCCTTTGGCTTCCAATAGCGCTTCATAGAAAGCCGTGAAATTTAAACGATCTCCGCCATCCTTTTTCGTGGATACGTAACCGCAGGCTTTGACAAGGTCGGATTTGGACACATCGCCAAGCTCCTTTACTTTGGCGAGGAGGTCGGAACCGGTGAGCATTGATTGTGTAAATCAGATAACTAATTAATAACTCATCAATCCATACGTTGTCAATTCTCCCCAAACCATTCTTCTGTCTTCCGAAGACGCCTTGCCGATCGACTTCTCGATAATTTTCGTCAGTCTGCAGACCCTTCTCCATCCCATGTAAGGGTTTTATGGCATCAAGGCATGGGGAAGGTGTTGTTTGCATTCCTCAGGATATTGGAGCTGTGTGTTGATTCCAGCTCCAGCCATCATTCAGCCTTTCTTGTCTCCATGGGCTCATACCGGTGATTCATGGCTAGACATCGGATGAACACCTGTTGGTATGCGTGAGGTGTTCAATCCTCGCAATGGCTTTCTGCTTAGCTGCTGCGCTTTTTCTCGCAACTGCTTTGCATGCCAACCAGAAAAATCACTCCACCACCACCGGAATCACGTCGTCTGCGCCAAGGGTTATCTCCCCATGGTGATGTTGTGATTGGGAGCGTTGGTGGTGTTGGTCAAACAATCGCTTCTGATCCCTTCGTCACGTTGTTGGCTGGTGTGTCGCTTGCACTGCGAAATAGATAGGTGAAAGAGCCTGTTGTTTTTTTAGCGAAGTGTGGCCACAACAGAGGGAGATAATTTTCACGAATGGCAAGGCGACGTTTCCAAGACACCCGTCCTCTGACGAATGAGCAGGGATTAATGGCTTTGATCTTGATGGGTATGGGATTGACCATTGGCGGCGTCGTTGCCACCTGCTTCCTTGCATTAAGTGAGGGGGCCAACCAAGGGGCAGAGTTGTGGCTTTCCGGGCAGTTGTCTTTTTAGGATCAAGTCAATCTCGGCGTTGTTCCGTCATCGTCGCCTCTTCAAGCCTGTTGGCTCTCCTTGAGGGACAGCCAACAGGCTTTTTAAAGCTCCTTCAACAGTTTTTTTCCTAACGACCAAGCTTCATCGCAACAACAACGCCCAGCCCTGAACGCCGACTTGATTGATACGGAGATCGGTGAGCGTGTGATGCCTTGAAACAGATCCTGCACCGAGCCGAAAAAGGATGCTATTGGAATCGCCAATCATCAAGCTGGCCCACGCTGGGATGCCAGTTCATGCCTGAAGGGGGAAGATTACCTTGTGAGGAAAAAATCCTTCACAGGGTGGAAACAAGGACACACTCCTGAGATTGATTTCGAAACCCCTGCCTTTGGCGGGGGTTTCTTTTTGGAGACCTGATTGTCCTTTTGTTGATCTCTCGGACGAGAAGCACGGTGATGGTGAGCACTCAACAATCTTGCTCAATCGTGCTGATCCGTTGATGAAGGCATCAATCAGCTCCTCCCTACAAATCGCACTATCAGCCGTTCTTGCTTTGGCGACGGCCCAGGCTCTTCAGCTACCAGATGCGTACTGGGCACCAATATCCGCCATTGTTTGTTCCCTAGAGGCCTTTGATCGTGCCTTTGAAACCGCTCGACGTCGCTTAATTGGGACCCTTCTCGGCGTTGGGCTAGCGGCTGTTCAAGTGAGTTTTGTTCAACAATCACTCTTAACCTACGGACTATGTATTGGACTGTTGGGATGGCTTTGTTATGCAGCACGGTTGCATCCGAGCTCATTACGGTTCGGAGCGATCGCCTTCACCGTGGTGGTCACCGAGGCTGATCAAGCAGCGATTTGGCTTACGGCAGCGACCCGCTTTATTGACGTAGCCCTAGGCATCCTTGTGGCACTTTTGGTCATCCGATGCTGGCCAGGACGATCACAATCATAATTTTGCGTCATTCAAAAGGGCTAAGGAATCTGGTAGAAGCTTGCACCACTGCAGAACTTCCGGAGTCATCCAATGGTGATCTTTCAAATAATCCTATGTCCGTAGGGTTGACTTTCGTTAACGCTGATTGTTATTGAAGTCTTGGTTAATAGCTCGTATGGCATTCACAGAAACAACGAATCCAAGCAAGGCAAAAAAAATCATCATTATGGCAGGGAATAACTTCAAAAATCACATCGATAGTTTCATTCACTAGACGATGTATCTACCAAATGAGTGATTTCATTGTTATTCAGATTTTTATCGGACATGGGCTCTGATGATGACGTCTGTTATCTGACGATCGCAGCGAACGTTGCTGGCGACATCACCCATCTGGGGGATCTTAAAAAATTTTTCATCCATCAAGGGTCCCAGCTCTACGCAATGGAATTCCTGCCATCACCACTAAGAGGCCAGTGACGGACACGACAATCACCGTAGAGATGCCCGGTTCGGCTTCCCTGGCAAAGGATCGCTCGATCACATGCAACACGACTGCTGGAACTGGGACCAGCGGTGCATTCACTCAATCACAATCAGCACATGATCAGCGACCAATCGATTTTTCTTTAGTCAAAGCATTTAGTTGTATTGAGTAGCTCACCCAGACCCACAGGTTGTTGCGCATATTTCATGAACTTACGTAAATCGGCGCGTCACTCACGGTGAAACTGCAATCAACGGACATGTTGCGACTTCAGGTTTCCTTTAGATTTTTTTGGAGTGTTACTCACGGGCTCTGCCCTCATTCAAATGGTACAAACACCAAAAGAATTAGCCTTGCTTGGTGGCTCCTTCCTCATTGGATTAGGTGCTTTGGAAGTTTGTCTTCGCTTTGGCGGCTTTTGACACAACACCAAGGTTCGATTGGTAACGGACAACGACACGAGAGTCTGTCATTGTCTGAGGGTCAATTCAACTCGCATGACCTTTTTAATGCACTGGTCTTTTAAGACTGGTTACCACGAAATTGCCGCCAAGAAGTTCTTAGCCACTGGGGCTCCGTTTCCTGAATGCAAGTCGTGGAAGAGATTCCATGCTCCGGGTTCCGTCGAGGGTTGGATTTTGGTTGAAGCCGATACTGCGGACGCTTGCTATGAACATGCTGCCGAATGGGCTGAATGCCTCGATTGGGAGGTGACACCAGTGCTGACCGACGACCAAGCAGGACCTCTGATGGCCAAGGCCTACAGCTGATCTAGCCTCCATCAAAATGAAGCAAGCCTCAACAGAGCCAGCCATTTTGGTTGGCTCTGTTGAACAAGTGCTCCCTAATCAATACCCCATCAATTGCATAATTATTAATAAGTATTCGAGACTTCACCTTTCACTTCTTCCCCTATGTCAACAGACAAGATCAAAATAAATAACCTATATTCCAAAAATTTTCTGATACCACGTTTCAATAATCTATAAATTCAGTGCGCTAAAATTTGAATGCCTCATTGATGTTCGCCGTCCAACATCATCCATCAGACTGGATCCAAATCTGCGTTTAAGTCATAGGCAGTAACAACTTCGGACTTGATCCCGAACCTTTTTCAATGCAGGATGATTCGGTAGCCGACGTGTTGTTGTGAAACGCTTGATCTCTGCACTATTGGCTTTGCCACTTTCGTGCTCAATTGGAGAGCCACTCTTCGCTGAAACGACCTATCAACCGGGATATCCCACAAGTACACAATGCTTCCGCAATGAATACCGAGAGGAATACGTCCCTGGCACGAAAGAGAAGCCAGGGCATGTTCGCAACTGGACCGAAAAGGTTGAGATCCCCTGCCGGTCAAATTCATCTGCTCGCAAGCACCCAGCGTCTAAACATTCATCAAAGGCTCAAAACGTTGATGACAACAGCTGCATCGAAGGGAGCATTCTTGGTGGACTTCTCGGGAGTGCTGCAGGTGCTGCTTTGTCGCGGGGGGATGGACGCTGGATTGGCGTACCCGTTGGTGGAGCAGCGGGAGCAATGCTTGGTTGCCAAGTGGATGGCGGTTGAAACCAGGCTGATTGAAAGTTTGAGGCCATCCCATTGGTTCACCTCTAGCCCCTCTGATTGCCGATGATCCGCATCTTTCTGACAACGATAGCCATCGCTGTCGCCGCTATTGCTACACCAGCAAAGGCCGATACAGCTGATGTTTGGTGCTTCACTCAGCAAACCGGTCAGCAACCAACAGAAACCAAGAGATGCGGGTTTAGCCAGTCGGGCGGCAACGTGAGCGTGTACCGCGGAAGTATCGAATATCGATTTACCTCTGAGCAGCAGGGCAAGTTGTATACGCGCATCAACGGCTACGGCGGCATCGTTTTTCAATCACCCAATGGCTTTCTGCGTGTGTTTTGGGAACAGCCGTGCAACGAATGGAACGGTTGTGCTGGCGACGGCTGAACTTGATCAAAACCTGATCTCTTTGAGTGCTCAGAAGAGATGAAAGATGGCTTTAGAGGAGAAACAGAGGAGTTTATTGAGCATGATTTACAGCACGTCCAACACCAAAAATATCGATACAACCCCATAAGTACAATTACTCTCAAGAAGTTTTTTGTAGTTTATGATGCAAACTACTCAGACTTGAGCTATAAAGTAAAACGAATTCGGGAAAACTGTATGAATTTCACGCTTCCTGCCGTCGCATTGGGCGCCTTTATTTCTATCTGCCTTCATTTCTTACTGGCTCCTATCATCGGCTAAAAGACAAAAATCGTCTTAGTTTCATCTAGGTCTATTTGCAATCGAAGAGCTTTTTTAACGCGTCATGTCAATCACGCATATGGTTGACCTACCCGAGACGCGTAAATCAGACCCGGCTGTAGCCCAGCTTGGTTTCGAAAATTTTGAGAGGCAGCCCAAAGGATTCCATCAGCCTTCGGCATTCATCGGAGACAGTGCCGTACACCTCAATGCTGAAGCCATCGCCGAGTTCAGCATGCTTTTGGAGGTATTCCTGAACAGGAGGATTGGAGACATGTGCTCTGAAAGCCTCGTCGTTGGCATAAACCTCTGACCAAACAAATGCTTGAGGATCATCAGGATCCTGGTCAAAGGTGTGGTGGATCATGCCCGGTTCAGAGGCCTGAACTACTTTATCGGTGGCTCGAGCCAGCTCTAAGTAAGCATCAACGCATCCAGGCTTCACATGGATACGGGCCAACAGCATGAAGGGTGTGGTCTGATCAAAAACTGCCATTGAATGCGGAAGCTATGGGAGCAATCTTTCATGGATTGCACTCCGAGTCTGGTCATCTGACCGCAGGTGGGCGACTACATTTCCCAGCCGGATCGCATCATGGAGTCCATACGACCGGAGTAAGCACAAGACATTGGACCCTGCCCTCCAATGAGTGAACTTCGCACTACTTGGGGATTAGCCAATGTGCCTGAGAGCACAGGCCCGTCGTCAAGGATGGGGTCGAAAATGTGGGCCATTTCTTGGTGAGGCGTGCGAAGGGTATTAATTGCGTTGTTGGTTTTGACTGCACTCCCTGCACAGGCGACAAAACCCATACGCCTACAGGTGATTCCGTATCAATTGCAAAACAACTAGATACCTGTCCTGCCGTTCTTACTCCCTCCACCTCCGTTGATGATTGAACAGGCCAAGCCCAAAAAACGCAGGCTAAATAGCGGTAGGAATTGGGACACAGAAGACGATTGGGATTGGTTGATGGATTAGTCATCACCCAGCACCGGCGTTATCCAGCTCGTTTTGGAGCCGATCACGCAGATCAGCAGCAGCATCACGGTCATCGAGAACATCACCAGTGATGTCGCTCCCGTTGTGATGAGCGGGGGATTTTTCTTGCCGTAATGCTGTTTATGCCGCTTTGGAATGACTCCGTTTCGCTCGACGTGGCTTGCCTTGCTTTGGCTGCTCAGATGCCTTGAGGTAAACCTTCTTCCCCTTGGCATCAATTCGATACAAGCCACCTTTTGGGCCTCTATGAATCTCGGACACTTGGTCGACTCGAACCGTCTGCTGAGTCCGCTCTTTAAGCGTTGACTCCTTCGGCTGATCAGGCTTTTTGAGGAACAGCCATTTCATCAACGAACCAAAAGCGTTGAACACAATCAGAGAGATGAAGTAACAGTCCTAATAAAGCGTTGCTGTCAAGAGTTCAATGCACTTACCAAGACGCAGAGAGCTGCTGTCCCGGGGGTTATCAGCCACGTAACGGCCTGTAGTTGTGCTCAAGGAATGTCCGAAGATCACTTGAAGAGTGGAGACAATCGCATCCCACTGAACCGAGTGTTTCGACTTTTTGTGCCAGCAGAGCCACTTACCGCAATTTGGCGCACTCTTTGGCACACAAAAATGATATTTAGCCATTTAGGCACTAAAAAGGCGGCCCTTGAAAGCCGCCGAAAAACCTGTCAGTGACTGGTTTATTCTTTGAATGGAGCCAAGCGGATTCGAACCGCTGACCCCCTGCATGCCAGGCATCTATTGACAGTTGCTTATTTGAATTTCCCCCCTTTGCTCAGCCGTCCTCAGCCAGCTAAATCACGTTCAATCCAGATCGGTTGTGCGTCCACTATTGATTTCACGGCCAGAATCGAGAAAGTGATCATCACTGGTTGATGGCGTGGGCATTCCGAAGGCGGATCAAGGTCATCCCTGGCGTCTACATCAACCTCAGTAAGAGCGGAGTCAGTGCAAATACAGGGATACGAGGTGCCTCGCTGACCTTCAGGTCCGATGGGGTTTATCGGAACCTTGGTCTTCCTGGAACAGGCATTTACAGCAGACAAAAGGTTGGCAACTACGGCCGTGGTGCTCTTGATCAGGAGATTGACCAAGGTTTCGCTCCTGATGAGGCAGTTGCGGAAGCGCTACCTGATTACTCATTCGTAAGTGCAGATCCGTTGGAGGTCACTAGCGAAGGACTTAAAGGACTTCAGCAAGCAGTTATCGATGCCAACCGCCAGAAGAAAGAACTGAAAGGTGATGCCGCATCCATCAAGGGATCCCTATCTCTTCTGCGCCTTGGATTGATTCTGTCCAAGGTCTTCTTGGTCTATTTCTTCCTGCCACCTGTCAAAAGGAGCATCAAGGCAGGGATTAAGGCACGACAAGACGCCTTAAAAGAAGTCACTGCATCTATTGCAGTGTCAGCGGTTTCACTCGCTGTAGAGATGGACCCTGATTGCAGTTCTGCCTTTCAGAGGTGCCAAAGCACTTTTGACGCGCTGACCCGTTGTTCCTGCATCTGGGACATCACATCAGGGAGCAATATCGATCGAGTCAAATCACGCTCTGCTGCCTCGGTCAGCATTGATAGGAAGAGAACAAAGTGTCTCCGTAAGGAACTCCAAGGGATCACATCTCCTGAAACCCCTTTGGTGTTCCTGAACCAGAACGGTGCAGACGTTTACTTGTATCCAGGGTTCTTCGTGATGTTCGAGTCGCCATCAAGGATGGGCATCCTCGACATCACAGAACTAGAAGTCGCCTACGAAGCAACCCAGTTCATTGAGAGCGAAGCGATTCCTCCTGATGGCACCAAGGTCCGAGAGGTCTGGGAGAAATCAAATAAGGACGGCAGTAGAGATAAGCGATATACCGAAAATCGTCAGTTGCAAGTGATGGAGTATGGAGAGATCACTTTCAGGTCGGGATCTGGAATCTATGAAAAATATATGTTTAGCGATGCCAAGCGAGCGGAAGACTTTTTTAATGACATACAGGCATTCAAGAGTCTTCTTTAGAGGTCTCTGATCCAAGAGATTCAGTGAAACCTGCAGAAATAATCCCGATCGGTATAGCAATTACTGCGATTCCACATATTGCAGTCAATGCAGCAATTAACTTCCCAATTGCTGTCACGGGATAAGTATCGCCATATCCAACGGTTGTCACTGTTACTACAGACCACCACAGGCATCTTGGTATTGAACCAAAAGACTCTTGCTGGACGCTTCCTTCTGCTAAGTACATCAATATGCTGCTAACGCTTATAACGATGCCTGAATAGATTGCAGAAATCTGAAGTGCTTCTTTTTTGGCAGAGATTGCATTGTTGAAGTACCTAATGCTTTTACGAAAACGCTTTGAGCGACCCACCCGACCTATACGAACCAATCGAATAATTCTGAGCAAATAGAGATCAGGACTAATGAAACCAAGGATGGTTGGTGCGATTGCTATTAGATCAAGGATTGCAAGAGGCGTAATTGCATAGTCCCAAGCACCTCTTAAACCCTTCCTGGCACCATTTCTCAGTGGTGCAACCCAAAGTCGAGCAATATATTCTGCAAAAAATATACTTGCAACTGCAATATTTAGTTTTGCAAGTAGATCTCCTTGAGAAGATCGTACGACTGGTTCTGTCGCCAAAACTGCCAAACCTACAGAGAAGACAATCAGTGCACCTATTGCCTTCACGGCATTTGTCGCCTTTTTATTGCTGTCATCTGCATCCAGAGAGTGGAAGACCTTTTCTCGAAATGTGATCACGGGCAATCGACCTTGTTTTGGTCATTTTGTCCTGCCTGATCAGTTGACGCCATCAGGCGCAGATTTCTTCAGTTTGGCGCTTTATGCAGCCCCTGAGGGCAAGAACAGAACGAGTCGCTTAATGCCACTACTGTGCCGTCGTATCAGAGTCCTCATACCGATCAATCCGCTATGGCGTTCAAAACGGGGCATCGCAGAGGCCAGATTTGGGAAGACGTTCAGACGATGGACAAGATCATCTACAACACTCGCTTCAACCTGACAGGCAAGTCAGAGCGCGAGTTTGAGCTGGCTTTTATGTCTGCGGTAAACGCAAATGCTGATCGTATGAACGGCCAGATCATGTCTCAAGTGGACAAGGACACGACTGTTCGTAGTGTCTTCCTCTTTGGCAAGAAGCACCGGCCAGATCTAACAATTAACGAGGACGGTATCGCCGTTGAAATCAAGTATCTGTCTGGGAGCTTGGACGGCTTGAAGCAGGCCATAGGCCAAAGCATTTTCTACCGAGTGCGGTACCGCTTCGTGATGAATGTCTTCGTCATCGCCGAGAAGTACAAAGAGACTTATCTCAAGGGTGCCAATGAAGAAGAGAAAGACCTTGAAGAAATCTTCCAAGACCTCAGCACAGACATGAACATCTTTAGTTATATCGTCCCGGCATTTACACCTGGACCAAACGTCAAGGCGTTACTTGCTTGGAACGATATTGGAAGCTGAAATGGAATCTAATATCTGGCTAATACTCCAGAACACCAAGCAAAATGGAGTTTCAGCAAGCAGCAACAAGTCAAATAACGTGCAAGTTTGCGTGCAGATTGTCTAGGTTCTTTGAAAGCCGTTGACCTGACTTAATCCCTTGCTTCTTGAGGAGAACCTGAACACAGCCAACAATGTTCTGGCCAACGCAGCAACACGATTAGCGGATGAGTTGGTACAGATCGCCCTAGACCGCAAGAACAAGGCCTACGCCAGAACAGCAGCGATTGGCGAATGCTTCCGCATCATGAACACCAACTTGATCGAGCTGCAGCAAAGGAAGCAGATGGCTCAGATCAGAGAACATCTGGCTGCACTTGAGGAAGGGACTGAACCAAACATGATCGACGTTTTGCTGTCTTAGTAGTCGCAGAAGATTTTGATGGTGCGCCACAAGTGGAGCTTTTCTGCCTCCGTGATGCCAAGTCTCTTGGTGGCTTGCTCGGTATCAAGCTGATGTGAAGCAAACAGCACAAATGCTTCCTTCTTCGTTTTGGAAACACTCACATGGTTTACAATTAAAATTAAGTAGGAGATTCCTCATTGGCGGCTATGCATAAAACTGACTTAGTTGTTTAGATATTCTGAAATATGGCAAAACCTAACTTGTTTATTCATTGTGGAACTCACAAGACCGCAACAACCAGTTTTCAAAAAATTTGCTCCGAAAATCGACTGTTACTCGAAAAAGCAGGTATTTATTATCCGAAATTACGAAAAAGGGAAAAGAATCGCATTAGAGTAAGGCACCAACACTCTTTAATAGCAAGAAGTTTATCCGCTAAAGATACCCAATGTGCCGAACAATATTTATATAAGTTTCATCATGACCTCGAATATAATGGATGCCACACTATTCTATTAAGTGGAGAGGATTTCGAGAATATCCTTATTGACAACATACTACTAGAAAATCTGATCAACATATCAGGCCGACTAGGGTTCGAGGGGCCAACCATTGCCTTCGTAAGCAGAGATCCATTTGAATATTTCTGCTCAATCTATAATGAGCTATCCAACAAAAAAACTATTTTAGACTTTGGTATGTGTGCGTTTGCCGCAAAGCAGACAGGCTATTTCTGCTGCCCAACTAATGACACGTTTGGTGAAGGACAACATTTTAACAACTTCTTTGCCATTGACGCAAAAAGATTAATCAACCGTTTCTCTCAAAAATATCGCAATCTTAATGTCATCCACGACTCATTTGATTCGTTTATTCATCCATGGCCTGGATATAATATGCTTACCCAGTTAACCAGTCCATCACATCTTGAACAGATGGATGTGACCACGTTCGATATTTCGCAAAACACCAAACTAGATGATTTACAAGCTGAGATAGCTTATACACGAAATTTTCTTTGTCTTGCTCGTACTGAATCTAGTCCGCTTGTTGAAAAAATCTCGCTGGATAGGCTAAACAAAAGAAGATTATTAGAGCCAATATTTAAAAAAATGTTTGAAGACACACTCTCGGATTAAATAGAACTGATTAATATTAGCTGAAGTATTTTATACTTTTTAAGTATTATGCATCTAATACTATTTCTGACATTCAATGTCAAAGTTATCGGTGCTTCGCGAAGTACTTTCAGCCCTAAAGGAGGCCACTCTGAGATTGTACATAAGACAACTGAAACATCTAGGTGGGACTAATGGTTTTAGCCTTTGCCAATGAAAGCCATAACGCATAACTTGCCTAGAGGGCAATGACAATATAATCCTTCTTTTTATCGTTAAACTGAATAATACATATGAGTAAGAGAAAGCCGCAATGTTACGTACAGAAGCTCTACGGTATCTGAACATAGTGTATTTGTTGGCATACCTCAGGCTATACAAAGCTAGTAAGGAGTAACTTGGAGCTGTAGCGAGAAACACCAAGTCAAATAACGTGCAAGTTTGCGTGCAAATTGTCTAGGTTCTTTGTAAACCATTGACCTGACTCAATCCTTTGCTTCTTGAAGAGAAACAAATATGCACTCGCAAAAGGCTAATAACAAAAACTGACAACCAGTGAAACAAGATAAACCCTGTCTGGCACTAATTTTCTCAATAAGCAGTTGTCAGCCACTGTTAACTGTTAACTGTTAACTGTTGACCGACTTTAAAAGCTGTCGCTAATGCAAAAGCGAGCCTTCGGATGACCTATGTGATTTTGCTCAAAGAGGAACCAATAATTCTGGAAGCAGAGAAACCCTGCCTTACGACGGTGTGATTAGTAGCAACAACCTATAGGCCAGCCCGAATAGATAACAACGCCAGCTTCACCCTGTCCGTCTCATTCATTTTTTGACGAACGGCTTTGAGATGGGACTTGACGGTTTCCTCGCTGAGGAAAAGAACTTCAGCAATAGAAACGTTATCGAGCCCGCGTCCTAGCTCCGCCAGCACAACTCGCTCCTTCTCCGTAAGCGTGGCAATCAATTCGAAAGTTTTTTCATCTGCTTCTCCGGCATGCTCCAACACCGACTGAGGCAGATAAACGCCCCCCCGCGCCACTTGGGCTAGTCCGGCAATCAGTGCTCCACTGCCATCGCCTCCAACTTGTGATCGAAAGATAAGAGCATCAACGCCTGCATTACCGGCATCTTTCACCATCCCGTCGTTTTCTCTTTCCGTCAGCAGGACGGTCTTGAGGTGTCGAAACTTCTTGCACAGCTCCAAACCACTACCTGACTCAGGTACATCATCGATGATCAAATAAGTAGAAAAAGTCTCGTTTATGGCCTGCTCAGCTTCATACGCCCGGGTGCAAGCGCATGCAAGATGAGACCGAATGGCGGGAAGCAGGCTGAAAGCAGCAAGACAAAGTGGGTCCTTCATGCAGACAACCACACGCTCATTCTCAAGGGCTCGCTCCATTCGAGTTATTGCCAACTCGGTCAGCTCTTTATTAGTTGTCAGCTTCACCTTTTACCTACCACAACAATCAAGACATCATCGTTCCCTCTGGCCCAATTGCCAATAACAACTCACAAAACCACCGACAAAATTATCGACTACTACTGGTCCAAACACCTCTAGCCACTAGACCCTGATGCATGTCACTGGCGCCATGCTCAACGTCCCTCATTTATCGAAAATATATGGCAGAGGAAAGATCTGGCTTCAGTGCCGATTGCCGAAATCATGGTTGTAGTGCGAACACCAGATATTGAAGTGAACGTGATCCCAACAACAGAAACAAGAACCACCTTGCAGAGGTAAGAGAACACAGAACCTTCACTCAGCAAGGGCAAGGAGAAATAAAGCGGCGCGGAGATGGTGTGTGCATCGAGGTCAATGAGTCCTCCACCAACAAACCGATGACCGCCATCCCCACCACCGCAACCGTCACCGCCGCCGCCGCTACCTGCGAACTGCCCCGCAAGACCTTCAAGCACCAACGCGCAATGACCAGCCCTGGCTGGGTGTTCGCCATCACCGCTCTCGTCTCACCCCTCGCCGGCCTGACCATCTACGGCCTCAAGCAAAAAAGCTGGGCCTATTTCTACGTCGGTGCCGCACTGTTCGTCGGCATCTTCGCCGCCGCTGACGTTGAAGGCGAGATCGAGACAGCAGTGGGGCATCTCCCGAGCACAGGGCTACAAGCTGCTGAAACGTGCCTGGACTCAGATCAAAGACGATGTTGATGAAACAGGCATTGATCGACTTGAACTGCTTTCTTGGTCAATACAGACGCTGATGTCCGCGGCTGGTGATGGCATCAAACACAAGCAGCCATCCGTCACTGTTGGCGCCGTACGCGAATTAGATGCGTTGTTGGGTCTTGGTATCAACAGTATTCGTGGCAATCGTCATGGTTGGCGGCGCTGACGTTTACGTAGTAAGGACGTTCAGCCTTTTTTACGTAATATCAGTTGCGATCACTGGACCGTAGTCGTATGTCTGACAACCGGCTGGCATGCGGTATTGATACGAAGCTCTGCGCTGTATTTGCAGTTACTGCAACTGTTGTTGTTGGTGCTTCGTTCAGTGCCCCTGCTCTGTCTATGTCTACTCAAGGCAGTGACAGGCTTGCTGCAAGAACAGGAATGAAGTCTAAAGGTGATATGGCAAGTATTACTGTAGACATGAATGCGAATACAACGGCTTATAAAAATGACAATGACCCTACTCTTTATGTAAAAAAAAGGAGGGAAAGTATTTACCGGGAAAAATTTTAGCGGAAAGACAGAGTTTACCAATAGTGAAGCCGCTAATCCACGCCAGCCGGGGCCCGAGCAAGTATTTAAAACTGATGTAGTTCGTGAAATAACTCCTAATCTAATAAGATACGCAGAGAGTATTTCAAATTCGCCACATATGGAGGCCCAGACCTCTCGCAAGAGTGCAAGTTCCCTTGCACAAACTTCTTCTTCTGCCAATCTGCCAATGACAGAGGCAGAACTACGAGCAGAAGATCAGGCATTTAAAAGCCAACGAGCCGCCAAGCGCATGGAGGCTCAGACCTCTACTAAGCGTTCAAGCTCCTCTGGTCGTAAGCGTGCAAGTTCCTCTGGTCAAAGTCAAAGCACTAGTAGCAGATCTTACCGCTCAGATAGTTGTCCTCCTGGGCAGCAAATGTATAGATATAATGGTCTATTTGGCATTGGTGCTAGAGACATCGGCTGCATGACTGCTTATGAGATTGAAAGCTTAAAGACGCGGCAAGCAGGGGCTATTCTTCGCAATATGCAGCAAAATCAGGACAGAATTGATAGGGAGTATCAGCGTAATATGGATAGCATTGATAGAGGTATGGAGCGGTTTCGAGACTCTAATCGTACATATAGGTGTGATACGAATCCAGACTATTTTGGTGGATCAACAACGACTTGTCGAGAGTCATCGTTTTAGACGCTGCTGTGACATTTGACGCAATATTGATTTAGACCGCTCAAGCCGCAATTAATTTGTTGCGACCAGAAGTTATGCAGATAGATTCTTACGCAATGGTTGTTGAGACCGCAATAGAGATTCGCGTCTATTGCGTATTTAGTGCCGGGTATCGGATGATTATCAGTTCCTCTTCCCAGTACAGTAATAAGAATTAACGCTGCAACCCCCATCCCAATTCCCATTCTTATCGTATTTCCATTGGTCCTCGCACCACACCACCTTAGTAGACCCGCCCCTTGTCATTTGGCACCGAGATGCACCGCCACCCAGGCCAAACTCTCCATCGTGCACCCTTACATCCCTGTTGCTTGGTGTTGATGTTAAGGCATTGATTACAGGTAATTGTTGAACTTCTTTGCGTTGAGCTGTTGTAGATGCGCCACCTAAGCGAACTTTAACGTCTGCTGAAACTCTGGTATCAAATGCTTCGTCGTAGGAGATATTCACCCCTGCTATGACTCCACTTGTCATTTCATAAGCCAAGCGTCCACGCACACCAGACCCATCGACATCTTCTTGATCGCGGTGTTGGTAGTAATAACCTGCTGATGCTTTCAAAACAGGAGTGATGAAATAACCAGCATCCAAGCCATAGGTGTTCAACGCACCAGCGTCATAGACGCTATTGAGCTTCTGCTCGACATCACCCACAGGGATCAGTCCATAGCCGTTCAATGTCCAGCTGTTTGAGAACGCTTCTGCATTCAGTGCGATCTGCTGGAACCCGACAGTCTTCTTGTTGGTGACGTTAATGCTGGTATCGACATCACCTGATTTCAGGGAACGGCTGTCATAACCACTATTCAGCCCAAACATCCAACTGCGGTCGCTATTCAGCCAGCGGTAACCAATTCGGGTTGAGGTGGAGACAGTTCCACCAGCAACGTCGGTGTTGATGATGCTGCTCTCGCCTGCTCGGTCAGCAAAGTTGGCGTTGACCAGGGCATCAAGGAACCAAACGCTGTTCTCACCAACAGACAGTGGCAAGAAACCACCAATGCCAGCTTGGTTTGGTGTGCCTGCACCTTGGAGTGCACCTTGAAAACCAATGGTGGGTTTGACCACATCAGCGAGGCTGATGCTCATCACACCAAGGTCTTCTGCTGAACCCTCTTGTGCAGTGGCAGCCAGTGGTGCAACAAAAGCAGCAGTGGCAAGCAACCCTGCAGAAAGACGACGCAGCATCAAAGGAATCACGTGTGACTTGACGATGACGGCGATGCGTAGCTTTTGCTACATAAAAGGCCAGCCTTCAAGGCGGCTTCCAGTCGTAACCACCTTGTTGCGACTGGAAGTTATGCCGTCAGGTTTTTACGCAATCGAACTTGAGACCGTCGTCACCAGTTGTCTGCCGAGGACCCCATGCCGGATCGTCTTCACCACCGATGTACGGAACTGTTGTTAAGGGGGGTGTGGGCGTAATACAGGAAAAATCACCAACGCCGTAGACGAAGGCAGGTCTACCCCTCCTTGGCGAGCCATTTGACGGCTTGTGATGGCGCTGCAGTTTGCCCTGGGTGAACAGGTCAACACAGCAAACGCGGATGTATTCCTCATCTGCTGCAAGAGCCTTGGTGAGGTCAGCAATCGAGCAGTAGCCGTGTTGTGTGACATGGCTCAGGATCCGATCTGAAAGCCGTTGCCGAACACCTGGCAGCTGCTGTTCCTGGTCCTCAATCAACCACCAATCAAAAGATTCAGGCTCACGATCCAGCAGCCATTTGGTGCCCTCTTTGATGTTCCGTTTACCCAAGGCATGCAGGCTGAAGTACTGACCTGCCGGAGCCAAGCCCCAGCAGTCTTGAACTGCGGCGCTGATGGTTCCAAGGCCAGCGATGTCATCCCACTGCACTGTCTGACGACGCTGCCGAACACCATTGCCGTCCTTTGGAGCCTTAATGAGGTGTGCAGCAAATTGCCTGCTCATTTGCAATTTAAGCTACAGCTTATGAGTTGAAATATATAACTAATCTGTAATAGCTAGCTAAAGTAGCTATTTACAGAATGAAACTCCAGATCCTCTATGCTTCGTCTACTGGACATACTGAATATATTGCCGAGAAAATCAATGATCTGGTCCCCGATTCGATCCTCCAGAATATTGATAACATCAATCAAGTCAAAATATTCAGGGATTGCGAGATCCTTATTTGTTGTATCCCCACATGGAATACAGGTGCCGACCAAGAGCGTTCGGGTACATCCTGGGATAATAAAATCAAGGAAATCCGCCAGATTGATTTTTCTAAAACATTAGTTGGTATTGTTGGATTAGGTGATTCTGCTGCTTTCTCTAAATATTTCTGTGATGCCATGGAGGAACTCTTTAGCGCATTTAAAGCTGCAGGAGCCAAAATGATTGGGGAAGTATCGACGGAAGAATATATTTATGATAATTCAAAAAGTGTAATTGATGGAATGTTTTGTGGACTGCCAATTGATGAAGATAATGAATCAGAAAAAACAGATGAACGCTTGCGTAATTGGTTGGGAAATATTCTAAGTGATCACCAAAAATAACTATCATATTTAAATTAAAAAGGCTAATATATTACCAGTGTTTAGGACTAATGAATCTATCTTTTGCGCTACATACAACCAGTAACTGCTTGCAACATATTATACAAGCAAATGAATTAGAGGGCATTAATCCCAAAGAGATTCTCTTAATTTAGTGACTATCGCCCCTAAGGAATCAGAATAAAATTAGCCATTGATTTAATTAAATGAATTTTTATCAAGTGACGATCGGGGTAAATGGCATTGAGAAAACTTTTCAATGTTCAGAAGACCAATACATTTTAGATGCCGCTGAAGAGGCAGGTCTTGATCTCTCTTACTCCTGTCGTGCAGGTGCTTGCTCTACATGTACAGGAAAAATTCTCTCAGGATCTATTGATCAGGCTGATCAAAGTTTCTTGGATGATGACCAGCTTGAAGCTGGCTTTGCACTTCTTTGTGTTTCATTTCCAACGAGTAATTGCAAAGTGAAAGCATATTGTGAAGAAGAGATGTATTGATCAATAGTTGTTGTTACTTTGATTGTGGATATCTTGTCTGGCCTAATGATATTGCCTAGGCTGTAATTTCTAAATACCCTAGGGAATCTAGTTTCTTGAAACTTACGTCTTTATGTGCCAACTTTAGCTGCTCTCTAATGATTAGAGGTTCTGCACAGTGAGCTCGTTTATAGCGTCTTTTGATTTGATTTATTTCATCTTCTAATACTTCTAATTCCAGCGCATCTGGGATTCCAGATGAGAAATCTTCAATTTGATCATCCATGAACTTAGATTGTAAAAGAGAAAGCTCTTTCAACGATGATGCTGCATACAGGCAAGTAGATGCCATCGATTTCATATTTTCATCAATATCTTTTTCAACTTTGACTAGTACAACCTTAGCTTTTTCGATTGAGCTCAGTAGTGCTTTGTTTTCAGCCTGAGCGGGCCAGGGAGATATTAGTTGAAATTGAATCAAAATACTAAATGACAATATAAATGATAATAGTTTCAAGTGAGCTCCATCAAAATTCTATCTAAATCTATTTAGCTCTTCATGGGACTTCTTTTGTTACCTTCCCCTGTATCTGATGGTTTTTTATTGTGGCTTTTTAGGCTTGAACCTAGTATTTCATCCTATTAATAAGCAGTAAGATATTTCTGATTTGTGAATGGCACCATATCTTTCCTTTTAAAGTTTTTCCCAAAGTGTGGTCTTATTCCTACATCATCGTCTAGGTAACATTGTCAGCACTTCGATCCTAACTTATCGATCTATTGATTCCAAATTTACTCAATCTTTCGCTGTCCTTTAAACGACTTCAATGTCTCATATGTACTGTTGAGTACATTCAATTATGCATTGTTTGATTTGGATCGCTAGATAGCAGCAAATTAGCTGGATTTTGCTTTTAGTATCGAATACAAATTGTAAATGTCCCTGAAGAGTAGTTCTCATGATTGAAGTCGTCTTCATTCTATTAAGCCTTCTGGGTTTGATTCAGCTAGATACGGTAATGTCTAAGCGAACATCATCTCAGTTTAAATCTAAGCACTTAAATAACTAACATCCTGCGAACACCATTCAGCCTTAGAGGTTCCAAAAGCCAAAAAGCCAGCTAAAGGTATTGGTTGCTACGTAAATGGCAATATTTTGTAACCGCACGAACGTGTTCTAGGCGTTACAAAGAATAAGCCACCACCCCTTTCTCATGTTCGAAAATCTTGTCGTTATTCAGCTTGGTGCTCTGCTCTTCGCCAACACTCACGATCATGGTACTGAGTGGGTGAAGTGGGGTGGAATCGTTGTTTCGATTGCCACAGTTGTTGTTGGCGTTGCTTCAGGTAACTGATTTGTCCTTTTTGGACTCAGTAAAAAGTGAGAATTCAATCTCATCGACCAAAGGGGGAGAGTTCGCCTCCCCTCTTGACAGTACAGATTCCTTACTCCTAAACCAAATTTGCATTGCTTGGTGAGTTGTTCTCCCTGTTTCAGCTGACCTCTATGAAGGTGGCGACGCAGAGAAAGTCACCGTGGAACATGCCGACAAATGGGATTACTGACCACTGAATGCCAATCCCTGCTTATCGAGCGCCAACTCTTTTCGCGTGTTCGGTTCCATGGCGGATTTCACCGTCACGACCAAATCAATTGGCTGGCGATGGTTGTTACATCGTCAAACAGCCTCAAATGTCTACTGAAATCCGCAACTGGGATGTCGTCGCCAAAGCTTTGGAAGCTGCTGGTAATACTTCCAGTGAGATGTACATCCGTGCAGCAGCACTAGCTCAAGGGAAGCTCGACCCAATGCCAACCAGCCACCCTGAAGCTCCTTACAGCATCTCTGCTGTAGCTGGCTGATCACAACCAATCAAAGCCTCACTTTGTGGGGCTTCACCACCCACTCAATGACATGACTAACTCAACTCAATCCCGATTCGGCTTCAGCAACTTTGCTGAGACTTGGAATGGTCGCCTCGCAATGCTGGGCTTTGTAATTGGCTTGGGCACCGAGCTACTGACGGGCCAGGGAATCCTCAGTCAAATCGGTTTCTGAACCCGATCGTCCAGATTCAATTTTGAAATGAACTACCCACCCATAGCCAGGAGGTGAGTAGATGGCGAGCATCAATTGGTTAAACAAGAAGCCTGCAGAAAAGGACGAGGGGTCATCACACCCTCGTTACACGAACTCAGAAGCCTGGATGTGTTGCGGTTATGCGATCGCGTCCTGCATCGCAGCGAACGATTCACCGTGACTGACAGCAATATCGATGCTCTGCAAAACCCGAACGCCTGTCGTGCCTTTAGCAAAGTCGGTATAGGGATCTACAAGTATTTCGAGCATGCCAAAGAGCCAGATAAGCAGGTCGGTGAAATTTCCGTAGATAACAGAAGCAGATCAACCTGCGCAGACGCAGCCGCAGGAGCCACTGCCATGGCACGGCTCGTTATTGGGATGACCAGTCGCACAGGCATCAGAACAGAAGCTCTGGCCATTCCGAACGACCAAAGTTGCGACTTTTGCCTCACACGTACAGCCTGGGCACGCGCACTTCACTGGAGTAGGTGACATAAATTACAACCAATTACTTTATTGGTAACACTTTAAGGCGTATACGCCAGATCAATTGTCCATGTTACAAGGATTATCCTCGACCTATTGCACATAGCCATGACTGCACAATATGACCGAAATGAGAATCATTCCCATTGCGGCAATAGGAATTTAAGAATGAGAACCATTCTTAATTTTTTGTTACCAGGAACCCATCAATATGCGTCATGAAAGGATTTGGATCTGCAACTGAAGTCTCCTGGCATTACACCGATGCAAGACAGCTCCTCCCCTTGATTAAATCCAAGGCACTCAAGCCGACTATGGGCTACATCCATCCTGGAGAACGTCCCGTTGTTTGGTTCACCCGCGCCGATACCTATGAGCCAATGGCATACCCCGCTTGGCTTGACGAAAACGGCATCAGGCGCGTGATGGCGTCAGAGAAGGAGATCGCTACACGCGCTAATGGCTTGCTGCGAATTGGGGTTGCAGCAAATGATCCCTGCCTACGACCACTTAGTGAATGGACAAATAGCAGGCGTCCTGAAAATCAAAACCTTGCCGATGAGATGATCAATACCGCAAAAAAACTGGGCTCCAATCCAGATACAAATTGGCAGGTGAGCTTTAAGTCTGTCACTCAAAAACGCTGGCTATATATTCAAATTGCCTTTCCGGAAGACGTTGGAGACGAAGGCGTTCAGACATGGAACGAGTGGGACCTTCGGGCGCAATACACCAAAGATCTACTCAAGATGGACTCTGACTCTCTCATCTGTGATGAGGGTACTTCTTGTAAATGTTGCGAACCAGACGATCGGATTTTGTCAAGAAGTAATCCCCTACAACCAACTCTGGACACCATGATTCCGAAATAAGTATTTATTGCCTTTACCGTACGCAGAAATCTAATTGATCTGGCTAATTTGCCAGCTTTTTAGTCTTTTTAAGCCTGGCGCTAAACAGGCAACGGGGTACGAAATAACCCATACACCCCCTGCCAGTAAGGACCCAAGAAAATGTCTGCGTTAGTCGGCCTCCACATCATGACCAGAACCGAAACACCGAATTTTCATTAGGCAACTTCCATTAATTGGGATGTCCTCGATAGAGAGTTCACCCTGATGGGGGGAATTTCCCTTAAGGCCATTGCAGGCACTGGGTTCTAGTGATCTCCCGACATTCCCCCTCGGGGGGTTCTCAAAAACTCCCAAGCCCCCAGTGGGGGTTTGACGGGGGGAAGAAGAAACACAGTCAGAGAGAGAGTTTTTAGAAACTTTTTTCTCGATCAACCCGAACGCTTTTAAGGCTTTCCTGAATCCTTGGGGCCAGCTTGTACTTGCCACGACGTACGCGGCAGATCTCTGGATGTTTTGCAGCTACGGCCTTGGCTAAGCAGTTCTCCACAGTCTTGGCGCTGGTCTCAACAGAAGACACCAACTCCCCCTTTGACACTTCTTCCTGACCGTGAAGGAAGTAATCCCTCAACACGTTGACAAGCTGGGCAGTGCAATTTGGGAACACCTGCTGGTTGTCGCGAAGCTTCAGAACGCCGCTGTCTTCCTCGAAATAGAACTCTCGACCTCGACCGGTGCGGTTTTTTTGGAGAACCCATCGCCGGTAGTCCTTGGCAACTTCCTTGGTTTGTGGGTCAACGTCGTACTCCAGTCGATGCACCACCGACGGCACTTCCTTCCACGCCTTGGCTCCTGAGCTGGTGTCTGCCCCCTGCGTGCCATACAGGTGCTCCTTGCTCCAAATACACTGGTATTACTGAGACAAAGGAAGAAGTATGAATTTTTTAGAGCAATTATTAGAGCAGAAGCGTCACAGCCGTCCTCTTCGCTCGAATCCATTTCAGGAACTGGGATGGCGCCCTTTTTTAAGCTTCGATCTGAATCTTTAAAATATTAAATAAGGACTACCGAAGCAGCCCATATTCGCTGCGCTAAGCCGACCAGGAAACGTAAAGTTGTCTGCTTGAAGTTTCTATAATTTCACCATTTGAAGGGTGTGGAAGAGTGATGAACAATAATCCTAAGATTTCCAGAATCATCACGCATGTAGCCAAACGTCTTATCAACTTTCGATTGATAACCATCGGCAGCTTCAAAACGAACCCAACCCATTGCTGTCGCAGTATTCCCAAAAACCTGAATAGTAACAATTTCAGGGGTACATTTTACCCATTGGCTTCGGTTTTGAAGATTTGGATAGTTTCCATCTCCAGGCGAAGCAATCGTAAAGCCGGGATCTCTGTACTTAGGATTCCCACCAACGAAGTAAGACACTGCACCTTCCTTGGTCGGACGGAAAGTTGTTTCCCCATAGGCCCAGGTTGGCTTGAATGAGACTGGACCGAACTGATAGCCATACGCCGAGTCAACAACTTCACTAGCCAGACGCTTCGATGCCTCAAACCCGCTTTCCGCATAGGTCTTGCTAAGGGCGGTTACTGCATTACACCAACCTTCTTGTGCTGCCTTTACGTCTCCAACAGTGATTGTTTCCTGCATGATCTGCGGCTTCGCAAGACTTGGAGCCCATGGGATAGAGCAAAGCAATAAACCTGTCGTTGCTAAAAATACGGATTGTTTGAACATCTGTAATTGAGTTAAAAGAAAATTTTAGGACGGCTTGCAATGTTCGCTATGTACATTTGCTGCTGTTCAATGCTGTCTGCAAGACCCTGTGTAAAGGTCAACTCACTTCCCATATTGCACATTTGAAATGGCAAGTGTTCATCCTGAACAATCAGATCTAACAACAGACAGACGGCTGCTTGATCAACCAGATCCAGCATTAGATCTCAGGCAACGCTTGATTCGCGTATTGAAGTGCCACAGACCGAGTACTTCCAACTGGATGGCAACAACTGGAATTTGTGCTGAATGCCTGCGCCTCATGGGTGGGAGAGGTGGCGGATCTGATCGTCGAACCGCACATCCCTGAAGACGTTCAGGTGAATCCAAAAGTCTTCAGGGCTCAGCCCGCCACTGGAGCCCCACCTGGCGTCATAGTCCTGACGATCAAGGCTGGTTCCGCCTGGTGATCCACAACCGTGCAAACAGACCCTGATAAAGCTGGATTGGAGCCTGGCAATTCAGACCCACGAGCATGGTCTCGAGCCGTGCTGTATCCAGAGAGAAAACAGCCGTGTTTCTTGCAGTCAGAAATTTATCCACCATCTCGGAAGGAAGTCCACGATCGAGCAGTCGTCGTGCAGCGATGCTGAAGACCGTGTCGCAGATCTCAGGTTCCGCAGCTTCGCTGTAACTGCTGATGAGCAGCACGCCTCCTGGCAGTGACTGCTCTACAAGAAGCTCAATCATCGGATCCTGCTGATCTGGTGCCATCAGGTGCAGCACGTTGTGACAGATGACGCCATCAAAATCCCTTTGCAGGAGTCCCGAGCGAACGGCTTCTTCCAGGGTCTTTGGAACCCACTGGCACCGTTCAAAACCACTCTGGCCTTTCAAGGTTTCAATACTTGTCTGCAACATCTGAGCACTGGGCTCGATCACAACAAATTCAGCTTCAGGACAGGCGTCCAGTAGCTGAGGCAGCTCATCTCCCGGTCCAGGCCCTACGACAAGAATTCGCCTAGCTGCAGGAGCCATGTCAGCGATTGAAGCCGCTGCGATCTCAAGAAGGGTTGCATGACCGGGTACTGAGTGCTGGATTGTGGTGCGGTATTTACGTCCATATTCAGCCTCGAAATCAAGCTGACTCACAGGGTTCAACAGCATCAACTCCTTTCATTGTTGAGGGAAGAGCTGAACTTGAGAGTCTGGTGTATTGCGATGGTGATCAACATGACGGATCAATGGGAGCTGAATTGGCTTAACTTCCAGGGATGCTGGCAGGGTCGTGGCGAATGGTTCGGGCGTGATTCGGAGGATCGGCTTGATCTCGAATCACCGGTCAGGGTGATGGATCCCACGACGTACGACATCTCTTTCAGTGATCCCTACACAGGTGTCTGGGATGGATCCGGATTGTTTTTTGCACCAGGCGGTCAGGCCAGGTACGACATCAGCCGCAGCACCTACAACACCGGCGGCGGATGCTGGCAATTCCAGTGGGCTGGGGGTCAGTCCAGTCTTGCTCCGGATGTTGATCGCCGTCGTTTCGGCCACGAAATCAATCTGTTTCACGGCCGGTCACGATCCATGTTGGTGCTGATCTGGGAGCCGATGGGGACGCGTTGGCGACTGCAGTTGGTGGGCGCCGTTGATTTCCGTTGCCGCAAGACTTCTCTGCCCGAACAGGAACGTCCTGCATCGACGTCTCCCGAGGCGATGCTTGCAACGCT
>QCVC01000011.1:0-34435 GCA_003210515.1 Synechococcus sp. AG-683-B21
CGTTTCTCGACAAAGTGGCGTCGGTTGAGCAACAACTTCAGGGTTGAAATCTAAAGAAGTTCCGAGGTTTTAAGGCTGTAGAGATCGACGGTTGAGACCAATGAAGGAGGTGCTCTGCTTCGGCCTGATGCGTTGGTCTTTGGGATGGTCGGGCCTGCTTCTAGCTGCGTTCTTGAGCTCTGCCACGGGCGCGCAGGCCACCACCTGGGATCGCATCAGTCGGTATCTGAGTTTGCTCAAAGAAGCCGGCATCGAAGCGCTGGTGGCCCAGGACTGTCCGGCGGGCTTAATGGGGGCTTTCCATCAAGGCAAGCAAGCTCTGCTGATGTGCGGCAACAATCTTCAGGATGATCCAGCTCAGGTTTGGGTGGTGTTGGCCCATGAATCAGCCCACGTGATGCAGGATTGCAAGGGTGAGTACCTGATGCCCCCAGGGCTCCTCGCCGAAGAGATGGATCAAGTGCGGCGCACACACCCTGCTGCTTTTCTGGAGCTCCAGCTCTACGACTCCAGCCAGCACCATGCTGAAGCGGAGGCCCGTTTAGTGCAGGTGCTTCCCCCCAATCAAGTGGAAGCATTGTTCGTGAAGCACTGCAGTAACCGCCTATCGCCTTGACGGTCCAGGGAGTTCGAGTGCTGTATCGCGATCGTTGGCTCCTCGCGGTCGAGAAGCCATCGGGGCTGTTGTCGCAGCCGGGTTTGGGGCCGGATCAGGCCGATTCCTTGATCTCGAGGGTGCAGCCTCACGACGAGGGGCCTGATTGGCGTCTGGTGCATCGCTTGGATCGAGACACGTCCGGGGTGCTGCTGTTGGCAGCTGGCTTGGAGGCCCTGCGACGCACCAGTGCTTTGTTTTCAAACCGATCCGTCAACAAGCTTTATTTGGCCCATGTCCGCGGTGTTTTGGCTGGCCGTGGATGCATCCACAACCGTTTGGCGCGGCTTCAGCGCCAGCCCCCCCGCTATGGCCCCCATCCAGACGGGCGTGAGGCGTGCACCCTCTGGCGTGCGCGCAGCAGCGCCGCAGGGATCACCCAGCTGTGGTTGCGCCCCATCACCGGTCGCTCCCATCAATTAAGAAGCCATCTAGCTGGGATCGCTCACCCGATCATTGGCGATCCAATTTATGGCGATGCAATTGATGGCGATCAATCTGCGGATCTTCCTTCTTCACAGCGCCTTCGTTTGCACGCCATCGCGTTGAGCTTCTGCCATCCGTTCACAGGGCAGCGGTTGCGTCTGTTGTCCGCCGACCCTTGGCCGCAGCGTTAGGCCGGAAAGCCGCGACGGGCTGGGATCGGGTAAGGGATGCGGCGGTGGCGCATCCGCCTCCACACCTGCACAAAGGCACGGATCACCAGCTCCACTTCGCTGCGACTCAAGCTGCTTTTGCGGAGCTGTCCATCCCGTTGACGGGCACCCACCAGGCGACGCACTGTGTCGCGGGCCTGGTCATCGGACGTGTCGGGGGGGAGTGACCGCAAGGCTGCTTCGCAGCCATCGGCCAGCATCAACACTGCCGTTTCCCGGGATCGAGGCGCCGGCCCTCGGTAGCGGAACAAACTCTCATCCACATTGGGATCCCGCGCCCGCGCTTCATGGAGGAAGTAGCCCATCTTCAGGGTGCCTTGATGTTCTGGGATGAAATCGGCAATGGGGCGTGGTAGGCGGTGACGGCGGGCCAATTTCAGCCCTTCATCCACATGCGCTTGCAGCACCGCTGCACTGCCAAATGGATCATTGAGGGTGTCGTGGGGATTGGGTTCATCCTTTTGATTCTCAATGAACCACCCCGGGGCATGCAGTTTGCCAACGTCGTGATACAGCGAGCCCGTGCGAATCAGATCCACATCGGCTCCGATGGCTCGCGCCCCCTCTTCGGCCAGGCTGCAGATCATCAAGGTGTGCTCAAACGTGCCGGGGGCTTCGCAGGAAAGCCGCCGCAGCAACGGACGCTCTTGATCGGCAAGTTCCATTAAGCGGGCGCGGGTGAGCAGACCAAAGGAGCTCTCCAAGAGTGGAATCGCAAGCAACGTGAGCATCAGTAAGAGGCCCAACAGCAGCGATTCGGTGGCCAACTCGTCCAGGGTTGGATTCAGGCTGCCCCAGGCTTTCCATCCCGTCAGCGGCTGCAGCTGCAGGAGGAGCCACTGGCCCATTAAGGCTCCAACGGGGAGGAACACGGTGAGCTGCAGAAGTTGTCCGCGGCTGCGTTGACGACCCGCGATTAAGGCTCCCGTCGCAGCAACAACGGCCGCGATTAACAGGCGACCGTCGCTTAAACCATGAACCGGTACTGGCCATAACAGAGCCGCGACACTCATCCACACCAAACCGCAGCCAGTGCCAAGGCCTTCAGCCAAGACGAGGGTGGGTGGAACCAACACGGCTAGGGGGCTGACACTGCCTTGAAACCACAGCTTCGCCACTTGCACGAGGAACAGAATCCCCACCGCGAGGACGGCATGGCGAACCTCGAGACAGGGGCGTTCTCGGCGCATCACCAACACCATCACGCCACAGGCGGCCAGGGCCTCAATGAAATGCTGAAACCAAATCCCCGGTTGTGGTTCTCGACGCACCCTGCCGAAGTGATCGAGCACGTCGTAGGCCTGGTTGCTAATCGGTTCCCCCTTGCGGGTGATCAGATCGCCCTTCCGCACTTCGATGGTGGGGATCACCTGTTTCGTGAGCTGCTCCTCAATCAGCTGTTTGCTCAGATTGGGATCGGTGCGCAGGTTGCTACTTCCCCGCAGCGTGCTCGCTAAGACCTTGGTTGCCAGAGAGCGTGCAGCGGGATTGGTGATCGCTGCCTGCCCGAGCTGCACGGTGGCGGCTTGGCGCAATTGATTCACGGCCAAGTTGCTCACCAAGCCTTGGCTGAGCATTCGAGTCGCCGCTTGGCGAACAGCTGAATCCCAGTCCAGATGCTCCTGCGCTCTTCGTTGGCTGAGCCACTGCTGTTCCGCACGACTCATGTTCACCGGACCCACCCGCGCCGCGGATCCGCTCATGGCGACTTGCTGCAGTTGGATCAACTGCTGTTCCAAGCGTTGTCGCAGTAACTTCGTTTGTTCTGGGTCGATGACCTGCACCACCGACTGCGCCACCAACGAGGAGCGTTGTTGCTCGAGTGCTGTGGTGTCTTGCACCAAGACGTCTTTTGGTGCAATCGCATCAAAGGGTGCGATCGCTCCAGGCTGCAGGTCGGGTTTGATCAACCACGGCAGGCTTGATGCCACGGCGACTGCCAGGCACATGAGCAAAACAACAACCGTCTGCAATCGCGTCCAGCGCAGCAACCGTCGGGTTGGTGATTGAAGACGTCGCCAACGTCTCCAGAGGCTGCTACCGCGCGGAAAGCGAACCAAACACGACACATCAGTGCAACAACGCTAGCTCTCCTCGAGAGGCATGCTGGAGGAAGCAATGATCCAAGTCATGGCCCTGCGTCTGGATGGTAAGGCACTGGCGAAGGCCGTGGAGAGTCGTCTTCAAGCTCAAATCGAATCGCATCTCCCCCAGGCAGGGCGTCCGCCGGGGCTGGCGGTGCTTCGCGTCGGCGACGATCCCGCCAGTGCTGTGTATGTGGCGAATAAAGAGAAGGCCTGCGCTCGTATCGGAGTCGCCAGCTACGGCGCCCATCTTCCGAGCTCCACCCCCTTTGCGGAGGTGTTGAGCACGATCCAACAGCTCAATGCTGATCCTCGGGTGGATGGCATCCTGCTGCAGCTCCCCTTGCCAGAGGGGTTGGATGAGGGGCCGTTGTTAATGGCGATTGATCCGGAAAAGGATGCCGATGGATTGCACACCCTCAACTTGGGGCGACTGCTCAAAGGAGAACAGGGTCCGCGCAGTTGTACTCCGGCTGGCGTGATGGCCATGCTGCGCAGTCAGGGCATCGACCCGGCGGGTCAACGGGCTGTCGTGATTGGTCGGAGCATCCTTGTGGGGCAGCCGATGGCGTTAATGCTTCAAGCCGCCAATGCCACCGTCACGGTGGTTCATTCCCGCACGAAGGATCTGGTGGCTCACACCTGTGAGGCCGACATTGTGGTGGTGGCAGCCGGTCGTCCTGGGATGGTGGGGGCGGAGCACATCAAGCCTGGGGCTGCGGTGGTCGACGTGGGCATCCATCGCAAGCCCGAAGGGGGGCTGTGTGGCGACGTGCGTGCTGCAGAAGTGGAACCGATCGCAGCGGCGTTGTCCCCGGTGCCCGGCGGCGTTGGTCCGATGACCGTCACCATGCTCCTGGTGAACACTGTTGTGGCGTGGTGTCGCCGCCACGGCGTTGACCATGATCTCGCTGATCTCCTCAGCTAAAGGGTCGATGCCACTCCATTGGTTGTTCCCCACCCCCGTGATGCAGGTGGATCTCACCCCTGATGACGGCATTGCTGCGGCCATGCACCAGCAGTTGGAGGTGTTTGATTGCGATTTGTTTGGTGATCCACAGTTTTCCAATCGCAACAACCTCACCGGAGATCTTCTGGGGATTGCTGGCTTGGATCAGTTGCATCGGATGGAGGCTTTCGTCTGGCTCAATCAACAGATTGCAGAGCAGGTATCGCTCTATTTGATCGATTTATTGGGCCCCGATCATGGCCTCGAGGTTCATATCCAAAAAGCATGGCCCGTGGTGTGCTCCCCCGATGGAGGAACGATTGAGTCGCATACCCATCGCAATGCTCAGCTGAGTGCTGTGTTTTATGTGTGCACTGAGGAGGAGCCCGGTTCTGGAGAACTGGAATTTCAAGCGCCCGACACCTACTTCAGCCATGTGATGGCCATTCCGTTTCGAGAAGCCACCGTGTCTGGTGGGGTGTTTGCTCCAAAACAGCACCGCCTGTTGCTCTTCCCTTCAGATCTACGCCACCGCGTTTTGCCCTACGAGGGAGCGGTGCCGCGCTATTCGGTGTCGTACGACCTAGCGGTCACGACCGCCCCTGGACAGGGTCGCGAAATGCTGATGCCCCACCCCATGGATTGGGTTCCCCTGGGGGGCTTCTCCTCAACCTGAGAGAATCCGGCCAGCCAAGGTCCATCCATGACCGCCGAGTTCGATTTCAAGGCCTATCTCGGCAAGGCCAAGGACACCGTTGAAGCGGCGCTTGACGACTCCCTCGGTCCTGAACGACCCGAGTCGTTGCGGGATGCCATGCGTTATTCGCTTTTGGCAGGTGGCAAGCGTCTGCGCCCGATTCTTTGCCTTGCGGCCTGTGAACTGGCGGGTGGCGATGCGAAGCATGCCGTGCCAACGGCGGTCGCCCTCGAGATGATTCACACCATGTCGCTGATCCACGACGATCTGCCGGCGATGGACGACGACGATGTGCGCCGGGGTCGTCCCACCAATCACAAGGTGTATGGGGAGGCCGTGGCGATCTTGGCCGGTGATGCGCTGCTCACCCGCGCCTTCGAGATGGTGGCGTTGCGCAGCCCGGGAGTCCCAGCGGAACGGCTGCTCAAGGTGGTGGGTGAACTCTCACTGGTTGCCGGAGCACCGGGATTGGTGGGTGGCCAGGTGGTGGATTTAGAGAGTGAAGGCAAGCAGGTGGATCTCGAGACACTCGAGTACATCCATCTGCATAAAACCGGCGCGCTGCTCAGTGCCTGTGTGATCACCGGTGCCTTGATTGGCAATGCAGACGACACCTTGATTACGGCGCTGCGCACCTATGCCCGCGGCATTGGCTTGGCGTTTCAGATCATTGACGACATCCTCGATATCACCGCTAGCAGTGAGGTGCTCGGCAAAACCGCCGGCAAGGACCTGCTGGCCGATAAGACCACGTACCCGAAGCTCTTGGGCTTAGAGGAGTCGAGGAAGCGGGCGGATGATTTGGTGCGAGAAGCGAAGGAAGCTCTGCAACCCTGGTCAGATCAAGCGATGCCTCTGCTGGCCTTGGCCGACTTCATCACCAGCCGCGATCGATGATCGATCCCTCCCCTTCCCACGCGGTGTTGCGTGAATTGTTCGATAACAGTGCTTTGGCCTGGGGGCTGGTCGCCTGTGGGGTGGCCCAGCTCTCGAAACTGCTGATCGAATTAATCGTTCATCGCCGCTGGCGCCCAGCGGTTTTGGTGGAAACAGGGGGGATGCCCTCAAGTCACTCCGCTCTGGTAACCGGCACGGCTGCTTGCCTTGGCTGGACCCAGGGCTTTGACCACCCAACCTTTGCTTTGGCAACCGTGGTGGCGTTTGTAGTGATGTACGACGCCAGTGGTATTCGCCGCGCCGCCGGATACACCGCTGAACGCGTCAATGCTTTATCGGCAGACCTCTGGCCAGCCCCCTATGAGAAGCCGTTGAAGGAAAGCCTCGGCCATAGCCGTCTTCAGGTGCTGGTGGGCAGCATGGTGGGGCCTGCCATTGCCCTGCCAGGTCTTGTGCTGGTGGGGTCTCCGCTGCATCTTGCAGCCGCCATCAGCACCGCTATCGGGGCTGGGTTGGGGTGACCGCCACAGCGGAACTCACGGCGGATCAACAGCAGGCGGCGGATGCTTTTTCCACCTGGTTGGCGACCCCTGCCGATGGAACTCCTTTTGTGCTGAGTGGATTTGCTGGAAGTGGCAAGACGTTTTTGTCGATGCGCCTACTGCGTCAGGTGGAGGCCACCGGTTTGTGTTGGACCGTCGTCGCCCCCACCCATAAGGCCGTGGGGGTGCTGCGTCAGGCCTTAGATCTCGAGGGATTGCAACCCACCTGGTATCCCTCCACCATCCACCGCCTCTTGCGCTTAAAGCTCAAACGCTCGGGTGATGTCGAACTCTGTGAGCCCACCGAGCAAACGGGAATGGCTCTGGAGAATCTTGGCTTGGTGCTGATCGATGAAGCCTCGATGGTGGACAGCACCCTGTTGAGGATTGCCCTGCAATGCGCCCATCCCTTTAAAACCCGTTTGGTGTTTGTTGGGGATCCAGCCCAGCTCCCACCGATTGGGGAGGAGCAAAGCCCGGTGTTCGCCATGCAACGGCGCAGTGGAGCGGTGTTGCAGCAAGTGGTCCGTCATCAGGGGCCCGTGCTGCAGCTCGCCAGCCGCCTGCGGGAGGGCGTGCTGCCGTGTTTGCCTCCACCGCTCCTGCAGCCGATCCGAAATGAGCAAGGGCAGGTGCGCTGTCTGCCCCAAAAGGAATGGTTGAACCAAGCCCGCCAATCGTTGAAGGCGGCCTCGCAACAGGACAATCCTGATGCCGCTCGCATTCTTTGCTACACCAATCGCACCCTCGAGCGGCTGGTGCCCCATGCGCGTCGGGCGATCCATGGCGACATGGCGGATCAGATGCCCGTCTTGCCTGGCGAAGTGTTGATTAGCCGCACCGCCGTGATGGCACCAGCCTCCCGGGATGGGGAAGAAGCAGGGGAAGAGCCCGACATGGTGCTGGGATCCAACCGAGAGGTGGTGGTGCTGGATGTGACGCCTGAATCCTGCGATTTGCTGGATTTCGGTTTAACGGAAATGAACGGTGGGGTGCCCGTGATTGAAACGCTGTCGGCCAAAGTGAGCTCCGGGGATCTCGAGCTCACGCTTCGGTTACAGCCCCCTGTTGGCAGTGCAGCGCGCCTGGAATTGGATGGCGTGATGAAGCGGTTGCGGCAACAGGCCAAAGACGCCGGTAAAAAAAATGGGCGCAGCATTTGGAGGCAGTATTTCCTCGTTCGCGATGCCTTTGCATCCCTCGGACCCGCCGCTGTTTTAACGGTGCATCGCAGCCAGGGCAGCAGCTTCGGTGAGGTGTTTGTGGCGCCTGATGTGTTCCGAGCTGATCCGCGCATCCGACAACAGCTTTGCTACGTCGCGGTGTCGCGGGCGCGGACCGGCGTGTGGATGATTGGTGGGACGTCGTCACCAGAGACCACTTCGGCATGGACCAAAGCCTTCTCAACGTTTTCTGATTGAAGATCAGGCTTGGCTTAACGCAGGGCAAGCCCCGTGATTCCTTGCCAGCTCAGGTAACCGCCCAATCCCAAGCTCACGCTGCCCAACACCAATTCCCCACGGTTAAGCAGGGTGGTTTTTCCTTGCTGCAACATCGGCAAAACGCGCTCCCGCCCAAGTAAAACCGCCACCAAAGGCAGCAGCAACAGCACGCTGGCCGACAGGCTGAACACCAAGCTCGATGCGATCTCCCCCCGCAGGCTGAGGCCTTGGGCAAGAATCACTCCGGCGGTTTTCGCGAAGAGCAGCAGGTCGTCTGGGCTGATGATTTCGGTGGCACTGCTGATCAACAGCAGGAGCGGCAGGGGCAGGGCGGCAAAGCGATCCACGCTTCGGCTCCAACCTGGGGGGCCGTCTTGATTGAGCCAACTGCGGATCAGCTCCCGTCCCCCGAGGGCGACTAAGGCTCCCCCTGCGATCAGATCAAGCCCGGTGCGGTGTTTGGATCCATGGCTCATGTCCAACAAAAGACCGTGGCCCAGGGTGAGCAATCCGAGTACCACCAGGGCACTGGTGAGCCACCAACCCACCACAAACAAACCGCCGCGCCGTCGTGGTGCTTCCCCCAGCAACAGCAGAAGCAACAACACCAAATGGATCGGCGATAGGGCCACACCAATGCCGTACGACACCAATTCCGTCCAAGCTGATACGTTCACGTAACTTGACTTCGTTCTCTCGTTGTAACGAATGGGATGACATAGCCAAACACAATATTTTATCTAGCGCAATTATTTTTTTGGTTATCAAAATAAGCTAGAAGAAAAAGCTTACATAAGAATTATCCGTATTGCTAATATAACTGAAACTTGACAAATTATTGTTTCCCACAACCATTGCCTCCAATACTCCATTCAGGAAAACTCCTGTTCCTTTAAATGTTTCGCCGGAAATTTTTGCAGAATAATTATCAGCATATGAAAACTTTGGCTGGATATCATCATCATGAATAATACGATATTCGTCCATAGGATCTCCTCCTATAATTAAATCGATCTTGGTTCCATCTTGATTCTTTCTGGATGAATAAAGCCAGTTAGTTGCCCATTCATCAGACTTAAATGTAACAATATCTTTGTCGCCATCTAATGTGTTGTAAATAGTATTACGTCCAAATCCACCATTTACTATATCTTTGCCTGTGCCTCCATAACCAATATCTGAGCCATTACCTAGCTTTAAAATATCATCACCTTTCCCGCCATGCGCAATATCACGTCCCCTTCGACAAATGATTTCATCATTGCCATCATTGCCATCAAATAGATCATGTGTTGATGAGTCACCAGTTGCAATAAGTCTGTCATCTTTATTTTTTCCAAAATACTCAAATTCGACAATAAGAGGCTTTTCAATAATTGTACTTTTAGATTTCCAAGGAGTCTTGCCAATGCTAATGGATCTCTGAGCAGCTTCAGCGATTTGCTTTATAGCTTCAAATTCGTGAGCAATAGTGGTGCTAATCTCTAGATTTTTTTTGATGTAGTTAATGGCTTCTGAATTTTCATCAGATTTAAAGCCTGTGACAATAAGCTTCAGATAGACATCCCCAGCATCAATATATCGAAATTTAGTGTTCAGCAAAGCCGAGTCTTGTGGTACAAGCGTATACGAGGGAGAGAGGCTTTGATAGATTTCGTTGTTATCCTTGTCGTAATAATTTATCTTTACGTCTACACAATGCTTTTCACTTCTTGGCCAAATATCTGAGTAGTCGATATCGAGTTCTTTCCACTTCATCCACTCGCTTGTGTACTGATTGCAGTCAGTGAGCGGACAATTGTAATGTATTTGTACTTTAGAACTTCCTTCAGAGGTAGTTACCAGCTTCAAGCTGGTAACTTTCATGTGAGGACTACTGCTGGTAAAATCAGGTATGGTTACATTTTTAGATGATATAAAGCCATTAGGTATCCCATAGTTTATGAAAGTCAAGGGGATCATTCCAAGATCCGAAGTTGGTGCCAAATTCCTGTTAAGAATGCTGGAGGAAGAGAATGCAGAATTGGTCATAAATTTACATCGTCGAACGTTGCTCGTATAATAGCTATGGGAAGCTCAATTTTATAGTCGTAGAAATACAGAGTTGCATTCAGGAGCTGGTCTAGCTGCTCAACTTCTTGATAAATTTTTTGTCAGCTGAATCTGTTAATGTCTGCTTTTAGACGAAAAAACTGCATTCTTAAAAGGTTGAATCATTAATGAATAAGTAGGTAGTAGTCAAAGGGCATGGCTCCAGTTGCGCAACCTCAGGATGACTTTTAAGGATTATCTAAAAGGGATAGGTGTAATTCACTGAATCCGGCAGATAAACCCCAAAAAAGCTTTGAAGTTCTAGGTATTGTTCTAGGCCTTTGTATAGGATTGAGTCCTTGTGAGTATCTATAACCATCGGACACTGTCCAGATTTTTGGATCAGTCATGGGAGTTGTTCTGCGTTGGGGCATTCCAGCGCGCAAGGGTCTGGCTCTCCCGTTCCCAGCCCAAAATGCTGATCGTTCCAGTTCCTAGCTGGAGCAGTCGGCCCCCAGCAGCTCCAAGTCCCAGCCAGGTACCGGCTAGGGCCCGCAAGCTATGGCCATGGGCAAATAGGGCAATATCCCCCGGTTCCGGAATCGTCAGCATCGTGTCGATGGTCTGTTCACTGCGCCGCTGTACTTGGTCCACCTGTTCCCCATTCGGACATCCATGGGTCCAGACGCTCCAAGTGGGTTCCTGATGCCGTATTTCGGCAGTCGTGATTCCCTCGTAATCGCCATAGTTCCATTCGGTCAACGTCTTGCAGATCTGCATCTGTTCGCCCAGCCCACTAAGAACACAGGTGCGACGGGCCCGTTGCAGGGGTGAGCTGAACACTGCGGCAAAGTGCTGATTGCTGAGGATGGGTGCCAGGGCTCGGGCCTCTGCTTCTCCTTCCGGCAGCAGTGGAAGATCGGTGACCCCGGTGTGTTGACCACGAAGAGCCCATTCCGTGGCGCCATGCCGGAAGAGCCACAGTTGGCGCTTCATCACTTGGCGCTTCATCACTTGGCTCGACATTTCAGCCATGGGTGGGGTCAAGAAGGCGTCATAGACGAAGAATGAGGGCGGCCAAGCCAATGCTGACGCCCAAGCTCACCACCCCAATAACGCCTCTCCAAAAGGCTTTTTCTTTGGTGTTAAACGGGTTATTCACGGCGTTTTATTCACGGTGTTTTTTCACGGCGTTGGCTTGGTGGATGCTGGTGACATGTAAGGAAAGGTTTGACTGATGGGGCGATTCAGTTGATGCAATGGCTTGTCGTAATGCGACTCCGCCACAACGCTGTATCGACGGCCAATGATCAAGGCCTGTTCGAGGTCGGCTTCACAACTGCGTAGGCCAGTTTGAATTCGGCGTGGCTGGGCTGCAATGCGATGCATGGGCGGGGTGAGGGCGGTGAAGACCCCCTCTTGCTGACGCCAGGTCTGACACGCCGTCAGCGCTTCAACGGCACTGTCGTAGCTGTTTTGCGGTGTTTGCTGACGGGTGCTCATCGCCTCGATTCCGATCAAAGGCAATGTTGAGAGGACCAAAACCATTGCGAAGCGAATCACAACCTTCAAGCGCAGTGCTGTGTTCTTTCGCTAGCCAGGTCATCGGTGGAGCTCCACCCGCCTTCCAATTGTTTTTCTATCCCTGTTTCAATTCGCGTTTTAGTAACGCACTTCAAACCAGTCGTCCCCCCGCACCGGCATCTGGCATGGTTTCACCCGTTTCACTTGAGCCCCAAGCGGACCTTTTTCGCACCAGGCCCTCAGTTCCGCGAGCGCAATCGGTGGGCCTTCCGCCTGCACTTCAACACTGCCGTCCTGCAGGTTACGAACCCATCCCTTGAGGCCCATATCCAAGGCACGACGGCAGCAGCTGGCTCGAAATCCAACGCCCTGCACTTGGCCTTGAATAATCCAGCGCCAGCGCTCCACGAATGGTTGCATTCGCGTTGGTTGCTGTCGGCTTACAAAACGCCTGGCGATGATCTCGCTTCGGTTGCGAGTGCGGCGCGCCATCGGAAGCAAATCGTCGAACAACTGGCCCAATGCAGGTGTACCCAGCTCGCGTGCAACGTCCGTTTGTTCCATCCTTCCGGACGTTGGCTCACTCGCCAGCCATCAATCTCCCACAGCACGGATCCGTCGTCGGCCCCTCTGGAGTCGACCAATTCCCAGCGGTGAAATTCATGGCCGGTGAACTGTTCGCCTTGCTTCACCAGCAACCCATCCCCTCGGGGCTTCAGGCGGCGATATCCCACCTGCAGTCGGCCGCGGCGAGCTTCAAAGGGAAGCACATTGGCCATGGGATGGGCGTTGCCATTGAGATCGCTGAGGTTCCGTCCCAGCAACAGCATGCCGCCACATTCGGCATAGACCGGACGCTGATGGCAAAACTGGCGCAGCGAGTTGAGGCTTTTGATGGCCTGGCTGATCTGGGCGGAGTGTTGTTCCGGGAACCCCCCTGGGAGGATTAAACCCTTGGCCTCCTTAGGAATGGCCTCATTGGCCAGAGGGCTCCAGGGCACAGTGGGCATCCCCAGGTGCTCCAGTAATTCGCCCGTTTCGGGATAGCGGAAATGGAAGGCGGCATCAGCCGCCACGGCCACAGGTAGGGATGGCCCACGGCCCGGTGGGATGTCTGCGAACACCGAAGGGCCCGCAGCAGGGGCCCGCATCAAAGGCGCCAGAGTGGTCAGGTCGAGATGCTGCTCGGCCAAGTCGGCCCAGGCTTGCCGCCGTTGCGCCAAATTATCTAGCTCGTGGGCTGGAGCCAGGCCCAAATGTCGGCTAGGCAGTTGTAAGGCATCCGTTCGAGGCATGCAGCCCAGCAGGGGTACGTCGAGCCGGTCCAGTACGTCCTGCAGCAGGGCGCGATGTCGATCGCTGTTCACACGGTTGATCACAACGCCCGCGAGCTTGAGCCTTGGGTCGTGATCTCTGAATCCACGCACGAGTGCCCCAAGCGAGGCTGCTTGGCCACCGGCATCCACCACCAAAACCACAGGGAGATGCAGTAGGCGAGCGATTGCGGCCGTACTGCCTTCTTCCGTACTACCAATGCCATCGAAGAGTCCCATCACGCCTTCGATGAGAGCCATGGAGCCGTTCCCCCCATAGCCATGGAAGGCTTTACGCACCCATGGCTCCCCGCAAAGATTGAGATCGAGGTTGCGGCAGGAACGCCCCGCTGCCTCACTCAGCAGCTGCGGGTCGAGGTAGTCGGGCCCCACCTTGAACGGTTGAACCGACTCACCGCGTGCCCGAGCCCAGCTCAAGAGGGCGAGGCTGATGAGGGTTTTGCCGCTGCCACTGGCCGGTGCGGCAATCACAACGGCCATGGTGTGCTCCCTAAATCAACCCAGCAACTTGGCCGCCAGCGGTGCCGCCGCCGCCAGGAGCGGGTTGGTGCTGTCGTGGCCACCGCCGAGCAGTCGGGCTACATCCATTTCTGGGGTGGCGTGTTGCACGGGAACGATGTCTTCGTGCAAGTCGAGGTTGGCCATGCCGCCCCCTTCTAAACGCATGCATCCGCCTGAATCAGCGCAGAGGATCACACAGACCCCTTTGCCGTTATCGGGTTGGCAGATCAGTCGCATGCCCACGATTTGTCCGGCATGAACATTGGGTTGCCCCACGGGTACGCCCATCAAGTGGACGTTCACAGCAGTTCCATCGGGGCGATGGAACTGGGCCGTGGTTTCCTCATCGATCGTTTTGGCCGAATCGAGCGACCACCCCAGTCGGTCTGCAATCCAGGCCGCCAGCAGGAGCCCCTGAGCTGGATGGTGCCCTTCCACATCGATATCCAATTGGGTGACGTGACTGAGGGCATCACGGCGATCCGGCGGATCAAACACCATGGCCAAGGTTTCACGCCAGCTCCGCAGCCGTAGCCAGTTCAAATCATTGACGGCCTGGCCAGACTCGACGCGCTGGCGCAGCACCTCGAGGCACTGGCGGGGTTGGCCCACGGCGCTGTCGATGATCAGTCGACGGGACGTGCAGGCGACGCGAGCCATCAGCTCAGGGGCTTCATCAAGGAAGCCGTTCCACCAAACCCATGTCGGCATCGACGCTGGGAGAAGGGGCTCAAGAATTGTCATCCCGTCTTGGAGGGCCGCATCGCCTCCCCTCAGCACCACCACGTCGCCGCAGGCTGTGGTCCCACCACCCTCTTCTGGCAGGGGGCAGTAGGCCGCAACGAGGGTTTCCAGTCCCTTGCTGGGTGCAACCGTTGGCGCCAGGGTGATCAACCGGCGTGGCATCAGTGCGCTGAGCGCAGGATCGATGTATTGCCCCCGTAGGTCTTCTGCCGTGGCATCACCCTGCAATCGGGCGACGGCCTCGATCACAGCCCCGTCGAGAGGGGGAGTGCTGAGGGGGAGATCGGCCTCCGTGATCGCCTGCCGCCCCGCAGCAATCAAATCACTGGTTTGTTGGCCAGTAATGGGTCCTTTTAGACGTCCACTTCGCACCAAATGTTGTTCAGCCCAGGCGGGTTGCCAAATCAACAGGCAAAACGTTGATGCCCCGGTGCCGGTACTGCCCTGTTGTTCTGGTGACCAGAGCTGTTCGAGGTAGGTGGGTACCTCCGAGGGGACCAGTTCCAGAGGGGTCTGCAGGGTGAGCTGGGGAGACATGGTGCGGAGGGTGCGTGAACAGAGATGGGAGAGGAAGAAAGAGACTTAAGGCCGTCGCCAAAGCAACCCGTCACGGGCGAGCAGAGCATCGGCGGCGGCGGGCCCCCAGGTGCGCGATTCGTAGGGATGGATCGGCAGTTGCCAGGGGCTGTCTTCAATCAGCTCGAGCAGCGGTGTGTACAGGCGCCAAGCTGCTTCCACCTCGTCGGCACGGGTGAACAGGGTTGGATCGCTGAGCATGGCATCGGCCAGCAAGCGCACATAGCCCTCATCGGAGGGCTCTCCAAACGACTCGTCATAGGAGAACTCCATGTCGATCGGCCGACTGCGCATCCCAGAGCCTGGCGACTTCACCTCGAAGCGGAATTCGGCACCCTCATCCGGCTGGATGCGCAAAATCAGCTGGTTCGCGGTGGGTCCTCCGGTTGCAGCATCAAAAAGGTGCACGGGGGCCTCCCGGAAGGTGAGCACCACTTCACTGAGACGTTTGGCGAGTCGTTTGCCGGTCCGGACATAAAAGGGCACCCCCTGCCAGCGCCAATTGTCGATGAAGAGCTTCATCGCCACATAGGTCTCGGTGGTGCTGTTCGGTTCGACCCCCGGTTCTTGGCGATATCCCGCAAGAGGGTTGTCGTTCGTTCCGCCGGGTCCATATTGCCCGCGAACACAGCAGTTCCACGGCTCCAGTTCGTCCGCGAGATGGGCAGCTTGCAGCACCTTGGCTTTTTCATTGCGGATCGCTTCGGGGTCAAACCGCCCTGGAGGTTCCATCGCTGTGATGGCCAACATTTGGGTGAGATGGTTTTGCACCATGTCCCGCAGGGCACCAGAGCTTTCGTAGTACCCAGCACGTTCTTCTACGCCAACGGTTTCGGAGGCGGTGATTTGGACGCTTGAGATGTAATTGCGATTCCAGATTGGCTCGAAAATGGTGTTAGCAAACCGCAGCACCATGATGTTTTGGACGGTTTCCTTGCCGAGGTAATGGTCGATGCGGAAGATCTGATTTTCTTGACCGCAGGTTTGAACCACCTTGTTCAAGGCTTGTGCACTGCCGTAATCACGTCCAAAGGGCTTTTCGATTACGACGCGGCTGCGTTTGGGATCCTTCAGAAGGCCTGCATCGGAGAGGGCACGACAACCGCTTGCATAGAAATTGGGAGACACCGAGAGGTAAAAGGTGCGGTTGCTCCGGGTGGCGCACTGTTGATCAATCAGTTCAAGGCGTCCGCCGAGCCGCACAACATCGTCTGGTTTTTGCAGGTCAACTGGTTCGTAAAACAGCTTGCCGACGAATTGATCCCACGCCGTTGGATTCTCTGCAATGCGAGGGGCGAGTGCTTCGGCCATTTTTCCCCGAAACACCTCATCGGTCCAAGGGCGACGGGCGCAACCCAAAAGAGCGAATTCACTGGGGAGTCGGCGTTGTTTGAACAGTTCGAACAACGCCGGCACAAGTTTGCGGTGGGTTAAATCGCCGCTGGCACCAAAAATCACCAAACATTGCGGTGCAATGACCCGTTCCTGTCGAAGTCCAACGCGGAGCGGATTGGTGATCGTGGCGACCATGGAGCTCAGGCTTCTGTCGAAGGTTTAGACGCGGAAGAGCCGATGCACACTGCTCAGCAGAATCTCGTCTGGGTTTGATGTGGGTTTTGTGATCAACCCAAAAAAAAAGCTCATCCGGAAGGATGAGCAAAACGAGCTTTGAACCGACTCTGGGCTTAATAGGTTTCAACGTGCCAACGGTCGGCTTTCTTGAGTTGCGGACGCAATTCCTTCCAGTCCAATCCTTTGGCTGCAGCGGCAGCAGACATCGCTTCGTCGATGCCTGGCTCCATGCCCCGAAGACCGCACATATAAACGTGGGTTTTGGGGTCTTCGATCATGGCGAAGATTTCATCGGCATGTTCTGACACGCGATCTTGGATGTACATCCGGCCGCCTTTGCTGTTCTGCTCTTCCCGACTGATGGCTTTGGTGTAGCGGAAGTTGTCGGGATATTCCTTGAGGTAGTTATTGAAATCGTCGTCGTAGAGAAGGTTGGCTGTTTTGGGAGCCCCCATGAACAGCCAGGCTTTGCCCTTGAACGACCAACCATTGGCTTTGCGCTCCTTCGACTCGAACATGCGTCGTAGGTAGGTGCGCATCGGAGCAATACCAGTACCTGTTGCCAACATGATGATGTTGGCGTCTTCGTCTTCGGGAAGGAGCATTTCCTTGCCGACCGGGCCTGTGATTTTCACCTTGGTGCCCGGCTCGATATCACACAAATAGGTGGAGCAAACGCCGTAGATCTGTTCACCGGCTTCGTTTTTGTATTCGAGCTGGCGAACACAAAGGGAAACGGTGCTGTCGTTGTAGCTGTCGCCGTGGCGTGTGCTGGCGATGGAATACAGCCGCAGCTTGTGAGGTTTGCCGTTGGCGTCGTTTCCTTCGGGGATGATGCCAATGCTCTGCCCTTCGACGTATTCCAGCTGAGGTTCGCCTCCAGCTAAATCGAAGGTGATGTGCTGAACCCGGCCGATGGCACCGTCCGTCAGCAGGGAATAGTTTTCGGTCACCGTGCCCATGAACGGAGTCTTGGGCTTGTAGGTGTTAACCGGAACGTTGGCGTGGGGCTTCTTTTTCGGGGCGCTAGACGTCACGGCTTTTCTAGAAGGTTTGGAGGTGGCTTTTTTGGGAGGGGCGCTCGGGGCGGCCACAGGGGCGGCAGGAGCAGGAAGGTCCTGACTTGCCGCAGTCACTGAAAGAATTCTGGCTCCAGACGCCGTGATTTGCTTAAAAGTTGTGGAAAGCTGGCGAAGTGGCACGGTGTAGCTCTGCACCACGGTCGGGCGGGAGCCAGCCTGACGACCGCTGGCAACAACAGTGAACAGGCCTGACGTGGTGTGACCTGACGCTGCTTGAGACACCCGCATTGTTTAACCCACTTTTTCGGTGGCGCGACTATAGGCGTGGCGGATGTTTTCGCACACTTTCATTGTCATTTTCCATAGAAAACGATGAATTTAAGAAGTCCTCCTTAAGATCACCGGATCTGACCCCTGCATCGGCCTCGGTATTGGTTCTTCCTCAGGCGATGTTTCGACGCGATTCCAGCGCCAGTTCCTCGCTCGAGAGCGAAGCGATCGAACAGACCATGGAACGTCTCCCTCACGGGGTTCGGCGCCTCGCTGCTCAACTCAGAACTCCCCTAGAGATAGATGAGCTTTGGGAGGTTTTGACCGATTACGAAAATCTCTCGAAATTTATTCCGAACCTAAGTTCAAGCCAGCTGGTGCATCGCGAAGGACCCACGGTCCGATTGCAGCAAGTGGGAAGCCAGCAACTGCTGGGTCTTCGATTTTCAGCGCAGGTGCAACTCGAACTCACCGAATTCCGGTCCGAAGGTCTGCTCAGTTTCAAGATGGTGAAGGGAGACTTTCGTCGTTTTGAAGGCGCTTGGCGGGTGAATGAGCTTGCTGATGGTTGCTCCCTCGTTTACGAACTCACGGTTCAAGGCTGTATTGGTATGCCAATCGCATTGATTGAAGAACGGCTGCGCGACGACCTCTCGAGCAATCTGCAAGCCGTGATGATGGAAGCGAAACGACGTCGCGGTTGAAGCGCCAACATTCAATCGTTCAGCAAGGGCCATAAAAAAACTCCCCTGAAGGGGAGTTTTTTTATGGAATTGGATGAGCGTTTCATCCAGTTCTTCAGTAGCCCCAAGGGGATTCGAACCCCTGTCGCCTCCGTGAAAGGGAGGTGTCCTAGGCCTCTAGACGATGGGGCCATGAACGTGATCGGAAGGTCGTTTGAACTCCCACACCTTGTGAAATTACGGGTCAGCCTGACCCTCCGTCAAGACGGCTTGACCCCATTCCTGTCCTTGGCCCTGCCAGATCGGCACGGTGAAGGTGAAACAAGCCCCCTCCTCTGGTTCAGAGACCACCCAAATTCGTCCCCCGTGGACTTCGACAATCCGACGGCACACGGACAAACCCACTCCAAAGCCTGTGGTTCGGTCTGAGGTTTGCGGTAAGCGCACACGATCGAGAAAAATTCGTTGCTGCTCTTCGTTTGGAATGCCAGGCCCGCTGTCACAGACGCTCACTTCGACCCACTGATTGGTTCTGTGAAGCATGGAGAGCGCGATGTGCCCTCCATTCCCGGTGTATTTCAGGGCGTTTTCCAGCAAATTGAGCATCACCTGGCGCATGCGCCGTTGATCGGCAAAAACCTTGGGCAAGTCGCTGGGAATGTCGGTTCGAATCTCTACATTCCGACCGAGCCAAAGTTTTTCCAATTCCAAGATCACCTCAGCCGAAACGCTTGCAAGGTCGAGCCGTTGAGGATTGAACAGCGTTTCCCAACGGGTGGTGCCAACTTCGAGGAGATCTTTCGAGAGCGCTTCCATCTCTTCCAGACGTCGGGTAACGACGTCTTGGAAGCGATCCATATCGATTTGACCCAACCGCTGGCTTTGCAGCGCTAAGGCAGCAGCCGTTAAGGGTGTGCGCAGCTCATGGGCCACCATGCGCAACAGGCGTTCCTGGGCATGAATCCTGTCGATCAGGGTTTCGTTCTCCTGACGGAGAACCAGGAGCTGATCCTCCAGTTGAAGTTCTTTTTGGGTGCGGCTGCCGTCCAGTTCCGTTGGCCGCAAGCTGAGGCCAAGGCCGCTCACCACGCCGTCCTGCTTCCAGCGCGGCACCCAGCCTTTGAGCTGTTGAAGGATGTTGCTCCCAGCAAACACCTGTTTCGGTGAAGGCTGAAGCTTGATCAGCGCTGGTGTCACCACCAGTCGGTGCAGCTCCAAAAGTTCCGGTTGTTGGGTTGGATCTGCAACTTGAAGTGTGACTTCGAAGCCGAGATCTTCCCGCTCCAAGTATTGAACCAAGCCGCGCAGATCCTGCCCGGAAAGTTGATGACGGGCGGCCACCAGCAGCAGCTTCAGCTGCTGGCGCCCTTTAGGACCGTCATCGACCACGGGGTATCCCGCCTCAAAACCGATACTTACCTTATGGGTTTTTGACTAGACCGCCATCCCGGCTAAGACGTTGTTGTACACCCAGTTGCGTCAACGTCGCGGTCCATGTCGCTTTTTTCCGCGCAAAACCGCGTCCCTCTGGTCGTCCCGACAGCTCATCAAGCGTCGACGCCGATCCAGATGGACACCAGCTTGCGTCGCTGGTTTGGACGCAATCTCGGTTTGTGGCGCTCGCGTCGCCAGTACACCTTTAGTGACGACCAGGTTCTTCATTTAGATATGAACCTGAAAATGGAAGCCTTCGCTGAGCCCGAGGTGGGTGAAAGCCGCTACCGCTTTAGTTGGTGGCCTGAGGGCCAAGTGTCGGAAGCATTTTTTGAGCGGAAGCCCTGGTACGAGCGAGAAGGGGTGATGGAGGCAACCCTTTGGGGGCATCAGCTTCAACGCAGCCGTGGTTATCTCAACGGCGATCCTGTGCGTACAACCCTTCGCCAGGTTGACGAGCACGAAACAATTCTCGAATCGCATTACCAGCAGTGGGACATCCTTGAGCACATTCGTTTGCTCGATCAAGATCGTTATCGCTATCGGGCGATCTATACGTGGGATAGCGGTGTGCTCGCGATTGTTGAGCATCACCATGAAATCCGCCAATCAGACGCTTTTCCTCCGATCGAAGAGGGTTGAGATCAAGAGTGTTTAAATCTCTTGATTCATGGACCAAGCGAATATTTTGGTATTTATGATAGTAATTTGATTCCAAGTTTTTTTAGCTTTTTTATCGAAAATTTTTAGGCTGAAAATCTATCTCTTTTCTGGAAAATGGTTAATGAGAAATAATTCATTTCTGGTCGAGTGCGTCATCGGGATCGTTTCTGTTCAACAAAGTTCGCCCTTGATCAAAAGATCGTTTCCTGATTCCCGTTCGATGTCCGGTTCATCAACCTGGACCATGGTCCAACCCTCGATGAGTGGGATGGGCGATGATTGGGGTAGATCAATGAGTCAATTGAACTCAAAAGCGTTTTCTTGGCTCACAGCAGCCTCCCTTCAAGCATCTGTTTTTCTTGGTGGAGTTGCATTGGCTCCAACGGCGGTTGCGCAATCCAAAGCAGCAGTGCCTGTCACCAAGAGTGAGTTGTTGACATATTCCTCGATGTCTGTAATCACCTTCTGCGAAGCCAGGTCGCTGGATGTGGAGTTTGTGAAAGCCGTTCGGGTGAGTATCGCTGCCGAGGTGTTCACGGTTTTCCAGAAGCATGGCGGTAAAGCCGCTGAGTTGAAGACCCCCCTGGATGAAAAGCAATTTATTGCGTCATCGCAATTCAGATTGGTCGGCAATGCGTTGCGGGCTTGCCCAAAGTTTGTTCCTGCCGAGCAGAAGAAAAAGTTCGACGCAATGCTTGAGCAACTCAAGAAAAATAATCAGTAAATTGGTTTTAAGAGCTTGACCGGTTGATCCGATAACTTAGACGATTTCTAAATAAAGATTTTTACAGTTCCATAGTATTCATTTTCTATGCATAAATAATTAACCATTTTTATGGTCAATCGTTAGGCGTCGATTTTTGATCGGACTAGCCATGATGGATTCGGTTTATTCCAATTGCATCAATGGCAGCTGTTGCTCCCATCCGCTTAGCGGATTACACGCCTTGGGCTTTCAATCTGCCTGCCATTGAACTCAACGTTGATGTCCAGTCGAATCATGTTGTTGTTAGCAGCCGGTTAGAGCTGAGGCCGCAGTCTGCAGGTGCTCCACTTCTTCTGCGGGGTGTCGATCTCACGATTGAGAGTTTGGCCATCGACGAGGTTGCTTTGGAACCGTCTGAATGGTCCTACGGGGAGGGACTCCTCACCATCAACAAGACTCCGGCGCAGCCGTTTGTGCTGTCGACGCGCTGTCGGATTGATCCATACAACAACAGTTCCCTTGAGGGCCTTTACGCCAGCTGTGGCTTGCTCAGTACCCAATGCGAGGCGGAGGGATTCCGCCGAATCAGCTTGCATCCCGACCGGCCTGATGTGTTGAGCCAATGGCGGGTGCGGATTGAAGCGCCGCGAAGCAGTTGCCCGGTTTTGCTGAGTAATGGCAACCCTGTTACCACAGAAGCTGTGGGACCTGATCGCCATGCCGTTACTTGGGACGACCCATTTCCAAAACCTTCCTATCTCTTTGCTCTTGTGGCTGGTGATCTCAGGGAGATTCGCGATCGCTACACCACCTTGTCGGGGCGCGATGTGGCTTTACGGCTTCACGTTGAGGCCGGCGATGAGGCGTTCACGGCCCATGCCATGGCATCGCTGAAACGATCGATGGCTTGGGACGAATCGGTTTACAACCTGGAGTACGACCTTGATGAGTACAACATTGTTGCTGTGCGTCATTTCAACATGGGCGCCATGGAAAATAAAAGCCTGAATATTTTTAATTCGAAGCTGGTCTTGGCAGATGCAGAAACGGCGACAGATGCTGAATTGGAGCGGATCGAAAGTGTGATTGCCCATGAGTATTTCCACAACTGGAGCGGTAATCGGATTACGTGTCGAGATTGGTTTCAACTGTCTCTTAAAGAAGGACTTACCGTCTTCCGCGATCAAAGTTTTACGGCGGATCTACACTCAGAGTCGGTGAAACGAATTGAGGATGTTTCGATGTTGAGAAATACTCAGTTTCGTGAGGATGCCGGCCCAACGGCTCATCCGGTTAAGCCCGCTGAGTATCAAGCAATCGATAATTTCTACACAACAACGATCTACGAAAAGGGTGCGGAATTAATTCGCATGCTGCACACACTTCTGGGTGAAATCCGGTTCATGCGCGGCATGGCCACCTATGTCAGTCGCTTCGATGGAACGGCAGCAACCACGGAAGATTTTGTCCAAGCCATTGCCGATGGGGCCTGCGCCGATGGACAGCCCCTTGGCTTTGATCTGGCGAAGTTTCGTCAGTGGTATCACCAAGCGGGTACGCCCCATTTGGAGGTGAAGCGTTCCTGGGACGACGCCCTTGGGCAGATGACGGTGCAGATGAAGCAGTCCAACTCTGCTACCCCCGGTCAGCCGGAGAAGCAACCATTGGTTTTGCCACTGGCGATGGCTTTGGTGGGACCCGAGGGTCGTGTTGGCGACGAGGCCTTGGTGGTGATGGATGGCGACACGATGACCACTACCCTTCAAGGGCAGCCCAATTCTCCGGCTCCGGCGCTGTCATTTTTGCGTCGTTTTTCGGCTCCGCTGATCGTTCAAATGGATCAGTCGTTGCAGGAAAACCTCCAGTTGTTTTCGGCCGACGACGATCCTTTTTCGCGCTGGGATGCGGGCCAGCGCCTTGCTCGGCAAGTGCTCCTCGCGCGGGCTCAGGGTGGATGTGATCAGGCGGTGGAATCGGCTTTGATTGAGGCAATGCAGCAGCGCATCACAGCTGGCCAAGCCAAGGATCGAGCTGATCTAGCAGCGCTGTTGTCGTTGCCGGGTATGGCTGAACTGGAAGCTCTTCAGAGTCCTGTCGACCCACTAGCCCTGTATGACGCCATGCGTTCCTGGACCGAGGAGCTTGGTCGTCAGCTTCAAGCGCCGTTGCGCCAAGTGTTGTCCCTCGTGCGTCACGATTGGCCGCTGGCATGGCCCGCCGGCCAGGGCGGGCGGTCTTTGACTGGCTTGGCGTGGCGTTGGCTGGCAGCGGCGGGTGATGAGGACGTTCGCCGTGAAGCGCTTGAGGCGGTGTCTGGTTCGTCGATGACGCTGGCGCGATCTGCGTTGAGGGCCCTGCAACCATTGGAGGTGGAGGAGCGGGATCAGGCGTTGGCTTGTTTCTACGACCGCTGGCAAACCAAGCCGGTCATTCTTGATGCGTGGTTTGCCCTTGAAGCATCAGCCCCAAGGCGCAATGGATTGGAGCGCGTGCAGCAACTGTTGGAGCATCCCCGTTTTGATCCCCTTGCGCCGAATTCATTGCGTGCCGTGTTGGGTGGTTTCACCGCCAATGTGACCACCTTCCATGCCGTTGATGGCAGTGGCTATCGGTTTATGGCGGAACAAGTGGCAGCTGTTGATGCCCGCAATCCGATTACGGCGTCTCGCATGGCCAAGGTGTTTAGCCGCTGTGGGAGTTATGGGCCTGAGCGCCAGCGGGTGATGCGGGAGGCAATCAACCTATTGGCCTCCTATCCCCTCTCCGCCAACACGGCTGAAGTGGTGCAGCTGCTCAACCCATGAGCACAACAATCAGGATGACAACGATCACTAAACCCACAAGCCAGCGCCAGCGTTGTTGGCGAGATCGTCCGGATGGGCGAACTATGGAGCGGTTCGGCCGAGTCCCTGCGGCTAACCCGCAGGACTGGCAGACCAGTCGACCTGCCATCGAGCGATCGGCGCGAAAGCGACGACTTCCACAGTTCTGGCAAACACTAGTAGCCACGACCCCTGTTTCCGTTAGCCATCCAGCATGACCTCCAGCGTCACCCCTCATGGCTGAGTTGTTGTCTATTAATCACACCATTGGTGTTCAAGCTGCAGGTCAACCGAATCAGGCCTCACAACCGTCTCCCCGTCCTTAGGAGGGTTTTCAGTGGTTGTTCTGCGTGAGATGGATTGTTTTTTGCAGGAGATATTGTTGGTTTGGAATCTTATTTCAAAAGCAAAGCGTTTTTAACGTATCAGTGCTATCAACTCGGTTGATTCGGATCGTTGTTCGATGTGAATCGTTGAATAATTACCACTCGTATGAATTTTCACTTGTAACTAATTTCCTTTAGCCTAGGTTCGGAATCTGCTGCTTCCATCAGTTCAGGTCATGCCTTCTTCAAGGAGATGAATCAAAAAAGTATGTTCTACTTTCTCGATGTAGTTGTCGATGTACTTGAAGTTGTGCTTGCAACTGATGTGTGCTGAATGTGCATTTATTTGTGCCGTTGTTGACAACAGTGCAATGAGGTCGAGTAGTTTTTTTTATTGATTGAACTAACCTTTGCTGTCTATTTTGATGCCTGCTTTCTTGGCTGTAGCCGAAGACTATTGCTTTCATCCAGGTTGCCACCCGTAAACAGAGTCTCTCTTGCATATCGATTGCCCATTCGTTTCGCGTGTTCGGCTAAGGGGCGGGTTTCACTGTCGCCATGAGTCAGAGGGATTGGCGAAAATTATGTCATCTACAACGTAATTTCAAATGTCGACTGAGATCCGCAACTGGGATGTCGTTGCCAAAGCAATGGAAGCAGCCGGAGCAACTTCAAGCCAGATGTACATCCGCGCGAAAGCATTGGCTGAGGGAAAACTCGATCCCATGCCCACAAGCTTTCCTGAGGCTCCTTACAGCATCTCTGCTGTGGCTGGCTGATCATTCAAAAAAGAGCCTCACAGATGTGAGGCTTTACTTATTAAATCAATGAATACCCAGCAACCCATCCATCAGTATTTGATCCGCTACAAAGATCTTGAAGGGAAGAGCTACGAACAAAGTTTGTGTGCCTCCAATGCAATGGAAGCTCGACACTTAGTAATGGAGTGTATTTCTGGCTTAGGACAAAGACCAAATCTAATTCGTGCCATTCTTAAGTCTGATTAAATTAGCTTTTAAGGCTCCACTCAATTGATGATGATGAAGACGATCCCGATCGGGATTGTTATTCGCTAAGGGCTCCGCCTCTCCATCTTTGTGGTGTATGACGCTCTGGCTTTTTGGTACTTGCTTCGGCGCCTTTGGCGAGCTGCTCAGGTGCAGTTTTGACGAAAGATTTTTGCTCTGGGGATGGGTTGGCCATGAGTGGATTTGCCTATGGGCGTAGCTAAGAGCCCCATTGGGAGTTCTTCAAGTAAAACGTTACCCAGCTTTATGTGAAGGCGTTGCTGCGTCGCTCATTCAAGCGTCATGCATGCATCAACGGATCGGGTTGGATCGTGACGCCTTGATTGTTTAAAAGCGCTGAACATCTGATCAATCTCGCCGACAATCAGGCCACCCTTGCGCAGCAACTATGAAGAGGGATTGTTCCGGAAAAGCATGGTTGATGCCCGCTCAGAAAAGGTTTTTAGGCCATGGATGAGCCCCAGCCTTTAGGGCCCCACAAGCTGCGCTTGCGGAATGCACCCCTACTGAAGTAGTACAGATGTACCAAGCGTGAAGTGCTGCGATGGAGGAATGGAGTTTTGTTGATGACAAGGAATTGCAGGGCTGGAAGGGCGCCTGCCTTTGCATCACCTGCCAACACTTCGCCTATGGGGTGGACCAGCACTGCCGGACGATTCTTGGATGCAACGTGAGGCAGAAGCAGTTGCCCCAGGGCGACCATCTGACAAAGAAATGCAAGTTATGGGCACCGACTTGGCAGAAGGAAATGGGATGGGCGCCCGAGGCAGGTTGATCGGTCGGTCGTGATCCCTGGCTGGAGTGCGCCCGTTATCGCTCCGCTTCGGGGCCCCTCAACCCAGTGGCATGGCTCAACGGTTGAAGCATAAAAAGTCCATGCTGGCGTTAACAACATCATTTGTTGTCAACGCTGTTGCCCACAAGGTCATGAAAGCACCAGAAGCACTGTTACGCCGTCTCGCTCAAACGCCAGATGCGGCAGAAGGTTCAAGGCGGTTGGCGGTGGTGATGGGGCAATTAGGCGATTTTGATTCCTTGGAATACGCCCAGGTGCTCGTCCCCCGGATGGATTCTTTGCGAAACCAAAGCGTCACCGTTCAGGTGTTCGCCATTGGTGACGCCGCCGGTGCAGATCGCTTTTGTGGATTTACAGGTTTTCCCCGCGAGCAACTCCAGGTTGACCCTGCTCCAACCCTGCATGAGCAATTGGGGCTTGAGGCTGGATTGACGATGCCGGGAGGGCCTTGGCCTGGGTTTTTGTTGATGTGCGCTGGAGTTGGTTCTCCAGGAACCCTGCAGGAGGTGTTGCGCGGTTACATGGGCGATCGTCAGGCCCCGCAACTGTTCGCTGACGAGGATCTGGTGCAGGCCTCGCCTCTTCCGTCGTTTCGCGGAAGGATGTTCCGCCGGGCCGGTGGTGATGGTTTCCAGAGACCATTTGAGTTGGCGACTTGGCGACTGAGAAATATGAATGAAGTGCTTGGAAACTGGCGCACCTATGTGCCTTGTGATGACTACATCACCCAACGTGGGGCTACTTATTTATTAGATAGCGACGATACATTGTTGTATCAACACCGCGATAAAAGCTTGCTGGGTTATTCCGAAACGATGGCAACACCATTGGCTTTCTTGGATCAGTACCTCTAACGGTTCAGCAAGGATGCTGCATTGGTGTTAAAAATTTAATCCGGCTTGGGGTTGCCGTTGCCTTGGGTCCAAGCGGCGAGAAGGCCACCGGCGAAGCCTCCAGCGTGGCCAACCCAGCACACGCCCGCTGGGGAGACCCCTGGGATCAAGGCCATGAGTGCTGATCCGTACAACCAAAAGGCCACCAGGCTCCGCACGATCGGCAGAATTTTTTTCTCAAGCCAACCAATCACTAAGAGATAACCGAGCAGCCCATAAATCACCCCAGAGAGTCCATGGCTTCGGGTGGGCCACAACAGCGCGATTGGCACATTCATCACCAGAACTGCCACCCAGACAGACAGGTAATCCCTAATCCCTCGGGTGAGCACCAACCAGCTCAGAACGAGAAAAATCACACTGTTGGACAGTAAATGTCCAAAGCCAGAGTGGCTAAACGGAGCGCTGAGAACTCCCCACCACGGCAGACCTGGACCCATCGCCAGATTCCAGTTGCCAGCGAAGAGCACTTGGTCGAAAACTTCCTGAGCCCAGGCCAGTCCCAGCAACAGCACTGGCAGGAGAAATCGCCCGCGCATCAATCAGAAGAAGCGACCACAATGATGATTCCACCGCACAGGGATTGGTGAAGGACAGCGTCGATGTCCTCGTGATTGGAAGTGGCATTGGAGGGCTCTGCTGTGCGGGGCTCTGTGCCAAATCGGGTCGGGATGTGTTGGTGCTTGAAGCCCATCACCAGCCAGGCGGCGCCGCCCATGGTTTTCAAAGACAGGGCTATCACCTTGAGTCGGGTCCATCCCTGTGGAGTGGCCTAGGGCGCTGGCCAAGCAACAACCCTTTAGCTCAAGTGCTGCGGGCCCTGGGCCAGACCTTGGAGGTTGTTCCCTACAGCGCTTGGGATGTGCTTCTCCCCGAAGGCGATCTGAGCGTTGCCGTCGGCAATGACGGCTTTGAAGCCGTGGTGGGTCAGCTGCGGGGTTCCGCCGCCGTGGAGGAGTGGCGGCGATTCATGGAGGTGTTGCGTCCGATTGCCGCGGCGGCCGATGCGTTGCCGCTCTTGTCGATGCGGCCGGGTGTGGACGGGATGGCCCAACTGTTGCAGCGTGGGGGGCGGTTACTGCCCCATCTCCGGGCGATGCGACATCTCGCCGGTGCCTTTGGGCCGTTGGTGGATCGACATCTCCAGGATCCGTTCCTTCGCCACTGGGTGGACTTGCTCTGCTTCCTGATCAGTGGGATGCCGATGGGCGACACCAATGCCGCTGCGATGGCCACCTTGTTTGGGGAGTGGTTTCAGCCCGAGGCCCATCTCGACTATCCCCTTGGCGGCAGTGCTGCGGTTGTGGATGCCCTGTTGAAGGGCCTTAAGGAGCACGGCGGCAGCCTTCGGACTGGCGTCACCGTGCGATCTCTTCTGTTGGACGGTGATCGTGTTGTGGGGGTGGAGTTGCAGAACGGGGAGCAGATTTCTGCACAGCGCGTTGTGAGCAACGCCGACATCTGGAGCACCCTGGCGATGCTCCCTGATGGCGCCGCCGAGGCATGGCAGCGTCAACGCGTAGAGACGCCACGTTGCAATAGCTTTTTGCATCTTCATTTGGGTTTTGATGCCAGCGGTTTGGCTCCCCTGCCCATCCACACGGTGTGGGTGGACGACTGGAACCGGGGAATTGCCGCTGAGCGCAATGTCGTGGTGTTGTCGGTTCCTTCTGTCCTCGATGCCTCGATGGCTCCTGCCGGACGCCACGTCTTGCATGGCTACACCCCAGCCAGCGAGCCTTGGTCGTTGTGGCGTGAGCACACCCGTGGCACGCCGGCCTATGACGCGTTGAAACAGGAGCGGTGCGAGGTGTTTTGGCGTGTACTAGAGCGAACGATCCCCGATATTCGTGACCGCTGCGATCTGGTGATGGAGGGCACACCCTTAACCCACAGCCATTTCTTAAATGTGAGTGAAGGGAGCTATGGGCCAGCACTTTCCGCAGCGAAGGGCTTGTTCCCTGGGGTGACGACTCCACTCGAGAATCTGTGGCTTTGTGGTGCCAGCACCTTCCCCGGGATTGGCATCCCCCCCGTCGCGGCGAGCGGGGCGATGGCAGCCCACGCCATCTTGGGTGGCCAGGCTCAGACGCGTTTGCTGAAGGAGTTGGGGATCTGAGCGGACAGGTTGCGTCATAACCTCTGTGCGCGAGCTAGCGCCCAGCATGAACTCCAACGCCAGGATTGATTCTCTGCAGTTGATGTTGACGGATCTCCGCATGCGGAATGAACCGATCCGCCATAAAGCGGCATTTCGCGGATGCCAGCCGGAATTTCAGGATCTGGTCAGCCGTTTGATCGAGCAGCTGGAAGGGGAGCTTTTTGAGGAGAAGCAGCGGTACCGCCAAGCATCACGGTCTGCGGCCCATTAAGTCCTGCTGCAGGCTTGCTTTGTAGGCGCTTGGTACAACGACAAGAAACAGGCCCCACCACAGGGCGACGGCGATCGCCATTGGCAGGGTGATCCAAATCTGGTGCAGGATCAGCCAGGAGCCCAGCACGCCCATCATTCCGGTCGAAACAATCGACCAGGGCTGACACCACCAAGGCTTGAGCGACCAGAACGGTGGGAGTTCGGCGGGGTCGCTAACGGAGGGCTTCGAGGTCACCAGCAGCGTGGAGCGTGGTGAGATCGTCGTAGCCACCGATCACGGCGCCGTCGACGAATACCTGGGGGAATGTCCCCATCCCACTACGGCTTTGAACGCTCTTGAACGTGCTGTCGTCATTCACCGTGATCACCGTGTGGGGAAGATCCAAGGTCCGAAGTAGGCGCAGCGCCCTGCTGCACCAGGGACATCCGGGCAGCACAGCAATCTCGAGGCGCGGTGCCGTTGCGGTTCTTATGGCCGCTGGTTTGTTTTGTTCAAGCACGCCAATCAGCACATCGGCCCCTTTTTGCACGATGGTGCCCGGCTCAAGGTGCCCTCCCCAAACCTGACAAGCGCCATCGGAAAGGCTCAGATGGAGATGAACGGAATCAGGGCTCAGCGTGCCGTTCAAGGTGATCACTTCAAGATCACCTTCAAGGACGGTGGGTTCTGATTGGCCTGGGCACTGGAAAGCCGCGCGCGTGAGGTTGCCCACCACGCCAAGGACAAATCCATCGATGCCCTCGCGACGAGCCAAATCTTCCAGGCTGAGGCGCAGGTCACTGCCGGGTGCAAGCTTGAGCGGCAGGGGACGCATGGCACCTCAAAAATCCGCTCAAGATTACGCCGAAGTGGCGGCCGAACAACAGGAGTTCAATTTGTCACGATAATGTGTCAATATTGAGCAAATATTGAAACTGAATCGTGCCACTTCTTCAGGATCTTGTTCTTGAGTTGCAGCAGCGCCTTGGGGAGGCTCCCCCAGTCCCTCCAACGGCAGCGGTGGCGGATGCTGCCAGTTCTGAGCGCATCAATGTGACGCTCCCCCGTGGAGTGATGGATGACTTAAAGCGCCACGCCCTTGAGGAAGGCCGGAGCTGTGGAAACCTCGCGGCTTACCTGTTGGAGGAGGCGTTGCGTCGTCACCGTCCCCTGGGCTGATTAGTTCAAGAGTTTGTTCGCGATGGATTTGATTTCGCCCAAGCGCTGCAGACGCAGGATCGACACGTTCAGGGGATTCCTTAAGGGATTCCCTGTCTTAAACACGAACCCATAGGTCTCCTCCGCAAGCGTGAAGGGCGCCAGCTGAACGGCCAAGTGAGGATTTTGTTTGATGTGATGCCGCATGGCCGGCCGATCAAAAATCACTGCTTCTGCTTGTTCCGACAACACCAATTCAATGCCGCGGGTCAGATTCTCAGTTTTGAGAACCCGCATGCTGCCTCGTTCCGCCAGCTCCACCCCACTGGTCCCTTCGATGGTGGCCACCCGACGATGTTGCAGTTGAGCGGGTGAACCGATCGTTGTTTCTCTCGCTCCGGAGAAAAACAAGGTGAATGCTGAGGCCAGGCTTGCCGTTAACGACGACACGGCAATCAGAGAGATCACCATCCATGTGGCCGTAATGCCTCGGCCTGTTCGACTGATGGGGGCTTTGTCGCCATAACCCACGGTGGTGAGGGTGACGACGGCAAACCACATTCCGCTGGCAATTCCTGGCAGCCAGCGTTTCGGAAACTGCTCACTATTCTCCCGACGTTCGGCTAACCAAATCAAACTGCCCACCACCAGCAAGACGCTGATGAGCACCAAGATCGAAGAGATCACGGCCCAGCCGAAGAACACCTTCACGCGGCTGAAGATCGTGGGTGAATCGAGGGGGAGCAAGACCCCGGACTTGGCGAGGTAGTAGGGCTGAGTGAAATCGACCCCTGGCATGGCCAAACGGCGGGGGGTGATGCTGATCGGCCCGACCAACACATCGATCTGTCCCTGGTCGACCGCCGCGATGCCGGCCTCCGGCGAGCTCTGCGGCACGAGGTCGTACACCAGCTCGTTGTCCTCAGCGACCTGTCGCCAAACGTCAAGGCTGATGCCTTGAAAGGAGTTGTTCTCCTGAATCACAAACGGTGGGGAACCGGTGATGCCTACTTTTAATTTGCGCGCTTGCGCTGGGAGTCCCGCCAGGAGGAGGACAACCAGCACAACGGCTGATTTTTGTCGGAACCTCCGCATGGATGCGGCCCATCGTCTCGATTCAGGGTGCCACGACAACGGCGATGCGACCGAATGCTTTGGCGTGGTTTAACGCTGCTCAAGACGACGCACAATCACTGCCATGGCAGCCAAGGAGCCAGCCAGGGCAATCAGCAGAGCGATGGTCATGGGGGGCTCATGTGGTGCGGGTGATGTCAGGTTGGCACCGATCCACTGCTCCCACCACTGGTCGTTCCAACGGGCCGACAAGGCGCTGCTGGATTGGAATGATGGAAGGCAGCACAATGCGAGAGCTGCGGCGGAGAAACGCGCACTTTTTTACCGTTTGAGTAATGGCTTGTCAGATCTGGCGTTGGGGGAATGAATCTCTGCACTTTTTGCCAGAAAAGGCACTCTGGCGGGAAACAGATCGTGTGCTGATGGTGGCTGATTTGCATCTTGGTAAGGCCGAGGTGTTTCAAGCCAACGGCGTGCCGATGCCGAGTGATGGTGATGCTGGAACCCTCAACCCGCTCCTTGATCTGTGCCATGCGTGGCAACCCAAGCGGCTGATTCTTTTGGGGGATCTGATCCATGCTCGTCTTGGACTAACCGAGCCGTTGCGTGCTGTTCTAAGGGCGTTGCCGGCTCTTTGTGGATGCGAGGTGGTGTTGATCGGTGGCAATCACGACCGTGACAGTTGGCTTGAAGGTTTGCCTCAACAACCCTCCCAGAGCCTTGGTGACCTCTGGTTAAGTCACATTCCTGAAACGCCCCCTGATCCCGATCAGCTCAATGTTTGTGGTCATCTTCATCCCGTGGCATCGGTACAAAGTCGTTCAGATCGGTTGCGCTTGCCGTGTTTTGCCTTTGATCCGAAGGGGCCACGGTTGGTGATCCCAGCCTTTGGACAGTTGACGGGAGGCCATGACTGCGGCGAGCGTTACCAGCAATGGCTTGTGGCCGACGACGCCATCGTTCCTTGGCTCGCTTCATTCCCCAACAAACGAGGACGACAGACCGCGTGAAAAAACACGCTCCAAAAATCGCATTTGCATCTAAGAAGAGTTGGATGCGAAGACGCTGGCTGCTGATGGCTCTGCCGTTGCTGGTTTTTGCGGGTCTGATTGCTCTTGCCCCAACGGCTCCAGACCGGCCAGAGGATGAACGAACGGATCAGCCCAGCTCTGGGATCCGATCCAGAGCTGGGCAACCCTTCAACTACATCCCGGATGAGGAGGTTTATGCCCTCGACCTGGATCCCCGTCGGGTGCGTTTTGGCCTCCTTGAGGGATGGGATCGGGAAGACGATGCATTTGACGACATTTCTGCACTGGCCTACGTGTCAGGTCCGATGTACGAGCGTCATGTGGACGCTGCCGGTCAGGAATTAACTGTTCCTCTGGGGGATCTGAAGTTTGGCTCCAAGGTCTGGAAGGGACGTAACCGCGCGGCATCGCGTCAACGCGCGTTTATTGGAATCCAAAAAGACGGCAGCGTTGACTTTGGCTATGGGGAGCTCACCGACGCCCGCAGTACGACGTACGACACTTTTATTGGCGGACTCCACAGCCTTTACAACGATCTGGAAGATCCCCCAGACACCTACAAGGGTGCTTACAGCATCAGCATGGGTCAGCGCATTCGTTACTACCTGCCGCGGATTCGCATGGTGATGGGCCTTCGGGAGGATGGCCATCTGGAGATTTTGATGAGTCGTGACGGACTCACCCTTGAACAAACCAAAGACTTGGCCCGACGTCGTGGCTATCTCGCGGCGTATATGCCTGATCACGCCTCGAAAAGTCGTTTCATCATTCCTGGAACGAAAGGGTTCACTGAGGAAGATGCCAACTGGATTAGCGGTGGCGCTACGAGCTTCGTGCATGTGCCATACATGCTGCGTATCAGTCCACGCCAGCGTTGGTTGCGGGGAGATTTGGTGGCAGGTCTCACCCCCAAATTGATCGAACAACAATCCTGCGACGGACCTGTGGATTGTGTTCAGTTGGTAGGTGGCCATCTGGCCGACCGGGCGTTGGCCGGTTTGAACCGTGTGATGGAGCAGGGTGTTGAGCCCCTGGCCCGGATGATTTGGGCTCCATCACCCCGTAGCAAGCCAACGCAAAATAGTGATGAGCCCGCAGTTCCGATCAATCAAAATCGCTCGCCTTTGCGGGAGCCGCCAATTACCGCAGACCCCCTGGTGTTGCGCGAACAGCCGTCGATCGATCGCGATGACCCCTCACCGGATTTCAGTGGGGATGAAACCTGGGATCGTTCTGATCCTTTCCTCCCCTTGCCTCCAGATTTGCCCCCTCCGATCGTGCTCGATGAGTCGACTGACGCTGAGACGTCCAACGAGGATTGGCTCCTGCCGCGTGAGCCCCGCCTCGATTTCGATCTGAACGACGGTTTGGATGATGGCCTGAATGATGCGCCTCCTCCGCCAGAGCTTCCTCCTCTTGATTTAGCTCCGCTGCAACCCCTCCCGTCCATGGCGGAATGAGGGTTGTTCCAGCTTGGGAATGGATCGAAGGAACATCGTTTCGCTATGGCCCTCTCATTGGAGTGTTACCGAAATCCCCTCAACGCGCGGCCCAATTTCAGGTGAGTGAGCAGCTCACGTTGCGCTTGTTCGGTGAAGCTGGTGTACGGGTCCAATCCGAGGAGTTGGGTCGCACGATCTACGGCAAACCGCAGCTCAGATGGCGTCGCGATTGCGCGTTCCATCACAGCATCTCCCATACGGGGCCCATCACCGTTGGGGTGCTGAGTGAGGGGGCAATTGGCATTGATGTGGAATTTGAAGATCGTCGGATCGGAGTGTCTCCATCGTTGTTATTGCGGCGAATGTTTTCAACCGAACAGGATGCAGCCGCATGCTTAGAGCGTTGGTCGTTGCTTCAGCTGTGGACGATCAAGGAGGCCGTGCTTAAAGCCAGTGGATATGGGCTAGCTGGAGGGCTTACGAATGTTGGCCTCAATCGACAACGTGGTTCAGCAGAATGTTTTGGCCA
>QCVC01000012.1:0-32558 GCA_003210515.1 Synechococcus sp. AG-683-B21
TCTCTTCGATCTTTTGTGTCTTAGGGCGATGGGATCGATGGCTCCAGCATCAAAAGCAGCTGCGTCGAGGTGGTCTTCATCTCTCCCATGCTGAGCTCATTCTCTTCACCAGCAATGCTGGACGCCATTAAACAAACCGACGTCTCGAGACCCGCGACATCACAGCTGTTGGACAACTGCACGATGGCATTGGAAAGCTTGCCCCTCAGGCACTCTTCCGTTCCCGCCTGCTTCAACACAGCATTGGCCGCTGTCACCGCATCATTGGAGGCCTGCTGGAAGGGAATGGCCCGCTTCCAAGACTGCGACGATGCCTGAACCGCAGAACCGGCGACCACACAACCCAACAGCACCATCAGAAGCGATCGGGACATAGCTCAAGGAAAATCTCCAGAATTCGAGGGTAGCGACGTCAACTGGTCGGCTCCACCTCGAACAATGCTGATCCTGGGTTTAGGTTCCGCATAACGCCATACCCGTTGAGATGACCAGCTCGACCCCTGCGGAACCGACCCAACGTGAGGTTCATCTCGACACCCCATTCACCGACCAAAAACCTGGCACCTCTGGCTTGCGCAAAAGCAGCAAGCAGTTTGAGCAGCCGAACTACCTCGAAAGCTTCGTAGAAGCAGCATTGCGCACGCTGCCGGGCACGGATGGCGGCACCTTGGTGGTGGGTGGCGATGGGCGTTACGGCAACGTTCGTGCCATCGATGTGATCCTGCGCATGGCGGCCGCCCATGGGCTGGGAAAGGTGATCGTCACCACGGGTGGGATCCTCTCCACACCGGCGGCATCCCATTTGATCCGTAGCAAAAACGCTATTGGAGGCATCATCCTGTCCGCCAGCCACAACCCCGGCGGTCCCGATGGCGACTTTGGCGTGAAGGTGAACGGTGCCAATGGGGGGCCAACACCGGCGTCATACACGGATGCTGTTTTTGAGTGCACCAAAACCCTCAGCCACTATTCCATCGTCGACGCGACGCCGATTTCACTGGAGGGGCCAGGGCAACACTCCATCGGGGCCATGTCGGTAGAGGTCATCGACGGCGTGGATGACTTCGTGACCTTGATGCAGCAGTTGTTCAATTTTGATGAAATCAAAGCGTTGCTTCGCAACGACTTCCCAATCGCGTTCGATGCCATGCACGCGGTGACGGGTCCCTACGCCAAGCGCATCTTGGAAGGTCTTTTAGGTGCACCTGCCGGCAGCGTCCGCAACGGCGTTCCCCTAGAGGACTTTGGCAAGGGTCATCCCGACCCCAACCTCACCTACGCCCAAGACCTGGCAGAGCTCCTTCTCCAAGGCGATGGCTATCGCTTTGGCGCTGCCTGTGACGGCGATGGTGATCGCAACATGATCCTGGGGCACCACTGTTTTGTGAATCCCAGTGACAGCCTGGCGGTTCTCACAGCGAATGCCACCTTGGCACCGGCCTATGCGAAAGGATTAGCCGGCGTAGCTCGCTCGATGCCCACGAGCGCTGCGGTGGATGTGGTGGCGAAGGACTTGGGCATTAACTGCTACGAGACGCCAACCGGTTGGAAGTTCTTCGGGAATTTGCTCGATGCGGGGCAGATCACCCTCTGCGGAGAGGAAAGTTTCGGCACTGGCAGCGACCACGTGCGCGAGAAAGATGGGCTTTGGGCCGTCTTGTTCTGGCTGCAAATCCTGGCCAAGCGACAGTGCAGCGTCGCTGAAATTATGGCGGAGCATTGGAAACGCTTTGGGCGGCACTACTACTCCCGTCATGACTACGAAGCCGTGGACAGCACCGCCGCCCATGGGCTCTATGACCGGCTCGAGGCCATGCTGCCAAGCCTGAAGGGGCAACCCTTCGCTGGAGGAACTATCCGGGATGCGGACAACTTCAGTTACACCGATCCCATCGATCATTCGGTGACCAATGGCCAAGGCCTAAGGATTCTTTTGGAGGACGGCAGTCGCGTTGTGATTCGCCTCTCCGGCACGGGCACCAAAGGGGCGACGATTCGGGTCTATCTGGAGAGCTATGTACCCAACAGTGGTGACCTCAACCAAGACCCCCAGGTGGCCCTTGGCGAGATGATTCGTGCCATTAATGATCTTGCTGAAATCGAACACCGCACGGGGATGGATCGTCCCACCGTGATCACTTAAAATCCAATTTCTCTAAAGATCACCTCAAACTCATCAATAGAGCTATTATTCCATTGACTAATTAGAGATCAACTCGCCGCCATCATACATTTAGCGAACAACAATATATTCAGCCCATTACAGCATTGCAGTCAGATGTATCTGAAGTCAAATGAACTCGACCAAGCATTTACTTGCAATATTTGCGATGAAACAAAATGCCACTACAGCAATGCTTTTACAAATATTTTTACAATGCAAAACTAGTACTGTTCGAATTAAAGGCTGCAATCTTGGATCAAGTATGAACATGTCAGACCAAAATAATACTCAAAAATTAACTTTAGTTGCCTTTTGTACCTGTTTGTTTTGGCTCAGCTTCGCGAACCGCGATGGGAGTTGGTGTGCCGATAAGCAGGATCCGTGGCCTCCTTTTGAAGCTGTCGCATGGTTTCAATCGCAAATCCTGCCAGCCCTCCAGAACTGATCACCATCAAATAGAAGAGTCTCAGGCGGCGCAGATCTACTTCCGCAGGACTGTGGTCAATCAGAACTTTGAGGAAATAAGCCACTGCGCAGCCCAGAAGCAAACCGATCGCCAAGGCCACTAACACTTTGATTCCGCTGAATGGCTTGCCAGAACTCAACTTTGGCTTGATCGGAGTCATTAGCTCACCACACTGGAAATGTCCTCTGCTGTCTTCGACTTGGATTCCCCAATCAGGGTCTTCATCACCACGTAAAAGACCGGCACCACAAGAGTGGAAAGGAAGGTTGCCACCAATAGACCACCAAACACCACCAGACCCAGTGATGACTGACTTTGGGCACCTGCACCACTGGCGAGCATCAAAGGCAAGAAGCCTGTGAGCGAGGAGATCGCCGTCATCAAAATCGGCCGCAAGCGCGATTTGGCGGAGAACTTGGCGGCTTCAAGTGCCGACTCGCCCTCGCGCATCTTCTGGTTTGCAAGGTCGACGATAAGAATGGCATTACCACCAGCCAGACCAATCAGCATCACCAAACCCACCTGCGCATAGATATTGAGCACCTGACCAGCCGACCCAAGAAACACCAGGGCTCCAAGCAGAGCCGTCGGCACCGTCAGCAAAATGATGATTGGATCTGTATAGCTCTCGTACTGAGCCGAAAGCACCAGGAACACTGCCAGGATGCCCAGGGCGAAGATCACCACCGCAAGTGAGCCTGCTTTGACCTCCTCGCGCGAGATGCCGGTCCAGTCGTAACCGAGTCCTGGGAAGCTTCCCTGGCTGAACACTTGCTTCATGGCTGCGATGGCCTGGCCGGAGCTATTGCCCTCCTTTGGGGTGCCCTCGATCTTGATCGAGCGGTAGAGGTTGAAGTGGGGAATGACGCTCGGGCCCACTGTCTGCTTCACGGTGAAGAACTCCGAAAGGGGAATCTGCTCGCCTTTGGCATTGGCGACGTAGATCGCCGAGAGTTTCTGCGGTGTGGCGCGACTGACATCGTCAGCCTGCACATAGACCCGACGCACCTTGCCTTCCTGGAAGGTGTCGTTCACATAGGCGCCACCGAAGTTGATGCTGAACGCCGACATGGCTGAACCGAAGTCAACTCCAAGAGAGGCCATCTGCTCTCGGTCTACATCGACCTTGTACTGCGGAGCCTGGGGAGAGAAGAGCGAATAAACGCGGTTCAAGATCGGGTTAGCGTTGCCAGCCTGCATGATTTGCTGCGCGGAACCGAAGAACTCGTTCAACGCGTACACACCACTGCTCTTGTCGAGCAACTGGAACTCAAAACCGCCACCGTTGCCGTAGCCGGGGATCGACGGGGGCTCCACCACGAACACCCGAGCACCATCGATTGAGCCATACATTTTGGCGTTAAGTCGCTTCACAACAGCCCCCACGGTGTGTTCTGGGCCAGGCCGCTCATCCCAGTGCTTCGTCCCAAAGAAGAAAAAGCCTTTATTTGGTGCGTTTCCATCAAGGCTGGCGCCACTGAAAAGGGCTGCTGAAGAGATGTCCTCTTCTGAGCGCAATACAGCTGCTACCTGACGGCTAATCGTCTGGGTTTTCTCATTAGAGGCACCATCGGGGGCTTGGATGAAACCGATCGCATAGCCCTGGTCTTCAATCGGAACAAAGCCACCGGGAATGCGGGTGAAAGCAAAGCCCGTCAGCAGAATACCGGCCGCCAAAGCCACCATCACTACTGGACGGGCCTTCAGCACTGCATCCAGGATCGACGCATAACGCTCCTCGAAACCGCTATAGATGCGGTTGAAGTTGGTGAAGATCACCGGGATGAAGTAGCCGACTCCCAGGCCGATCGTGGTGAAAAGAAGAACCGGAAGTGGATTGGAGAAGAGCACGCCGGTGATCACCAGGCCCACCACCGCTCCACCAACTGCCAAGGGAAGCCGCAAGGGCATGCCGGTGATCTTGGAAGCGATGAAGCCAATCAAGCCACCCGCAACTGTTGGAGCGATGACGGCTGCGGAGCCATTGCCAGCACTCAGTAAGCCGTATACGAAGCCGAGCGCCACGCCGGCCGTGGCGTACTGCTGACGGCTGAGATCTTTTGTCTCCTTAGACAACAACAGCGCCGAGAGCATCGGCGAGAAAGTGAGGGCGTTGAAGGTCGAGATACCGATCGAGAACAGGATCGTGGCGGCGAACTGTTTGTAGATCGTGCCGGTGGCACCGGGGAAGAACAGCACCGGCAGAAACACCGCCATCTTCACCAGAGAAGTGGCGATCACAGCCCCAAACAGTTCGTCCATGGTTTCCATGGCCGCCTGCACCGAGGTCATACCTTCCGCTTTTTTCGCTGAGGTGTCTTCCACCACCGTTATGGCGTCATCCACTACCAGACCGGTGGCCAGCACAAGACCAAAAAGGGTGAGCTGGTTGAGCGAGAACCCGAATGCCAGCACCAGAGCAAAGGTGCCTATTAGCGCCACGGGGATAGCGATAGCCGGAACGAGAGTGGCCTTCCAGTTCTGCAAGAAGAGGAACAGGATCAGCACCACCAGAATCACTGCGTCCCGCAGGGAGTTGGTCACACCTTTGATCGACTGGTTAATGAAATCGGTGGTGTCGTAGATCTTCTGCACCCCGAGGCCAACGGGCAGGGTCTGTTCAAACTCAGCCAGCACGTCCTTGACGCCATTGGATACGTCAATGGCATTACTGCCGGAGAGCTGATAAATCGCGAGGCCGACCGAAGAAGCACCTTTCAGGTCGATGGCATCGATTCCGTAGGTCTCACCACCCAGCTGAACCCGGCCCACATCCTTGAGCCGCACCAAACCACCGGCGTCAGTAGTTCGCAGGATGATGTTCTCAAATTCCTCGGTGCTGGTCAGACGACCCTGAAGCTGCACCGTCAAGGTGTATTCCTGACCTTCCGGGGCGGGTGCCCCGCCGATCTTGCCGGATGGAACGAGGCGGTTCTGACTGCGCAGCTGGTTGACCACGTCAGTTGCTGAGAGATTGTTGGCGGTTAACTTCTCGGGATTGAGCCAAAGGCGGAAGGCGATCTTGCGGTTGCCGAAATAGGTGATGTCGCCAACGCCCTTCACCCGTTTGATGTTGTTGGTGAGGTTCTTGTCGAGATATCCACTGATCGTCTCCACCGAATATTCGGTTTTCGCTGGATCCTCGTTGACGAAGTTGTATACGAGCAGGATTGAGTTGGAGGCCTTGTTGACGGTGACGCCGGACTTACGCACTTCCTCTGGAAGCTGCGGTTCCGCTAGAGAAACGCGGTTCTGAACATTCACCTGATTGATGTTGCCGTCGGTGCCGCTGTCGAAGGACACCGAGATGGAACTCACGCCGTCCGAAGAGCTGTTGGAGGTGATGAAGTCCATGTTCTCCACCCCGTTGATCTGCTGCTCGAGCACAGAGGTAACCCCCTGCTCAACGGCAACCGCGTCAGCGCCCACATAGGTGGCCTGCACCTTCACCGTGGGGGGAGCAATGTCTGGCAGGTTTTCGATCGGAAGGATCGGAATCGCGATCAAACCGACGATCACGATCAGAAGACTGCAAACCGTGCTGAGAACCGGTTTGGTGATGAAGTTATTAGACGCAGACATCGTTCAACCTCAGTTCACTTTGGGCGGTTGCACCTGCACGGGCATGCCATGTTTGAGGTTCAGCAGGTTGGTGGTGGCCACCTTCTGATTCAGTTTCAGACCCTTGGTGATCGGGTACAGGTCGTTCTCCAGCTCGCCCACCGTCACTGGCGTTTGCAAGGCGAACTGCGCATCCGCCGAAAGCTTGCCGGCCTTAATGCCCAGCTCCAGCCTTTTTAAATCAGCCTTACCGGGGTTCTCCCTTAGTTCATCGAAACCTCCCAGCCGGAAGACAAAGCTCTGACCCGAGGTCTGGGTGACAGCGGCGAAAGGAACGGCCAGTTCTTCCTCGGCATTGATCTGCACCCGGGTGTGCATGCGCTGACCATCCCGCAATGTTCCGTTGGTATTTGGGAAGACCGCCGTCACTAGCAGCCCTTGGGTGTTGGGGTTGATGCGTGGATCAATTGATTCCACTGCACCTGTGGCAATTACTTCTTCACTGCCAGGCGCCCTCAGCAGAACAGGCTGGCCCTCCTCCAGTCGCGCCGAGAAGATCGCCGGGACTTCCACTCTCGCTTCCAGCTCATTGTTCTGAACCAGACTGGTAAACACCTGGCCCTGCTGAATCACATCACCCACTTTCACGTTCACGTCAGCGACTGTGCCGGCGGAGGGAGAACGCAGATTGCTGTAACTGAGCTTGGCCTTCGCCTCTATGTACTGAGTCCGGTAGCGATCCAACTCCTTCTGCGACGTGGCTCCCACCTCAGCCAAGTAGGCGTAACGCTCGTAATTGGCTTTAGCAGTTTCAGCTTTGGCCTTTTCCTCGTCTTGATCAAGCACCAGCAGCAGCTCCCCGGCCTCGACTTCATCACCCTGGCGGATCTTTAGTTGCTCAATTCGTCCTCCCGATTGGGCTGCTAACTCGACAAGGTTGCTGGCCTCAAGCGTGCTGACTGTGTCGACACCCTCGGTAAATTCCGCCACCCGAGTAGCAGCAGCCTGAACCTTCGGCGGCGGTGGCTGCGGAGGAACTTGTGGTCCACAGGCGCTGACGGTGACCAGTGCCGTGACAGGAGCAATCAGGCGCAGCAGAAAACGCACTGGGACATAGCCAATCACTGAATTATGTGAGCCCTGGGCGGATTCGGCTTGATCCTGATGAAAAGTGCCGTACCGGAGGCAGTGCTTTTGCAACGTCGAATTAGGACCTCTTGGCCTACCAGAAAGAACAGCATTTCTTGCGACTTGCCCCACTTGCGGATCGGACAGGCACTTGAATCAAGGGATTGAGATCATCTGCATCACAAACGCTCACTTGCATCAACCATTCGCACCCGGTCATTACCGCAACTTATTTCGGAAAAACGAGCCGAACCGGGCACGTTGAGTCGCTCATTCATCCAGCCAAGCAGAAAAGGCCCCATCAGAGCTGGCTGCGCTTCGCTAGCTGCCTCGTACGTATAAATAACTGAGATTACATTATTGATTTTCGGTTTGGAGTTCTAAAACTTCATCGACTAATGACTTAAACAATGCTTGATTAGAAACAAGCGAGTATTTCAAAAGAGGATCCTTAAAAAGATGCCAGTAATAACGTTGACTCTATTTTTATCAACCACACTGCTCTTATTAATAGATCTGTGGTGAATCAGGATCTTTTCGCCTTCCACGGAGAACAACAGCGGCGTCGGCTTGCACCACTGGCTGATCGCATGCGGCCACGCACCCTGGAGGAATTCGAGGGGCAGCAGGGAATCTTGGCGGAGGGTCGGCTCCTCCAACGCGCGATCAAAGCCGACAGAGTTGGCAATTTGATCTTGCATGGCCCGCCTGGGGTGGGCAAAACGACCCTGGCAAGGATTGTGGCGAACCACACCCGCGCTCATTTCAGCAATCTGAATGCGGTGCTCGCGGGGGTGAAGGATCTACGTGCCGAAGTGGACGCCGCACAACAGCGACTTGAGCGGCACGGGCTGCGCACAATTTTGTTTATCGATGAAGTGCATCGGTTCAATAGCGCCCAACAAGATGCCCTTCTGCCTTGGGTGGAAAACGGAACCCTCACCCTGATTGGAGCCACAACAGAAAACCCTTTCTTCGAAGTGAACAAAGCCCTCGTGAGCCGTTCACGACTGTTCCGGCTTTTGCCCCTGGAACCCAAAGACCTTCACCAGCTGCTGCAACGAGCACTCACAGACCAAGACCGGGGCTATGGAGAACGCTCTGTGGTTCTGGATATGGATGCCGCTAACCACCTTGTTGATGTAGCAGGAGGAGACGCCCGCAGCCTGCTGAACGCTCTCGAACTGGCGGTGGAAAGTTCAGAGCCAACGACGGACGGAACCATCGCCATCAACCTCGCCACGGCCGAGGAGTCGATCCAACAGCGCGCTGTTCTTTACGACAAACAAGGTGACGCCCACTACGACACCATCAGTGCCTTTATCAAGTCGTTGCGAGGCTCCGATGCCGATGCAGCGTTGTTTTGGCTCGCACGCATGGTGGAAGCCGGTGAAAATCCCCGATTCATTTTCCGACGGATGTTGATCGCCGCTGGAGAAGACATCGGCCTGGCCGACCCCCAAGCGATGGTGGTGGTGGAGGCATGTGCTGCAGCCTTTGAACGGGTCGGATTGCCAGAGGGGCTCTACCCCCTCGCACAGGCAGCTCTGTACCTAGCCGGAACGGAAAAAAGCAACAGCATTTTGGGCTTCTTTGATGCCCTGAAGAGCGTCCGTGACGCCAACCGCCAGGACGTCCCCCCCCACCTACGAGATGCCAATCGAGACGGCGACGCCTTCGGTGATGGCGTGGGATACCGCTATCCCCATGCTTATGCGGACCATTGGGTGGAGCAGCAGTATCTGCCCACAGCGCTGCAAGGCGAAGTGTTTTGGCAGCCTGGGGCTCTGGGCTGGGAAGGACAACGGCGCGAACGCATGGGTGCTCGCCGTGCAGCCCAGCTCGCCGCCGCCGCTGAGCTTGCGGCTGATCAACCGCTTCTGCTCAGTAGTGGACCCGACAGTCCCGGCCTCGAGCGCTGGATTCAGCGTCAACTCGGACAAGAAGGAGAACGGCTGCATCAGCTCCGCGAACGTCTCTGGGGGGGCGTCTCTTGGCAACGCCATGATCGGGTTTTAATCCTCGGAGCCCGCTCGCTGATTTGGGCCCTTGATCCCCTACGGGCCGTGCCTGAGGGGGGCGTCACCATGCTGTGCAACAGCACCGATGATCGCCGCCGCATCGAGGCCCAGATCCAACTGCTTGAACCCGAACATCGTCCCCAACTCCTCAGTGAAGGACTCGACGAGTTGAAGCAGAGCCAAGCGTTCGAATGGATCGGTGGTCGCTTCAGCACCACCGATCTTCAGCAGTTGGATTGGCCATTACTGGGGCACCAACTTCAAGCTCACTGCCATGGTGAAACCACGCTCCGCCTCCTGACCACAAGGGCAGAAGCCGGACCAGCAGGCGTTTTGATCCAAGCCGGCAACAGCGACGCTGAGCTGAAGACACTCCTTCAAAAGGAGACGTTGTGGCTGGCAGCACAAACACAGCCCCATCACTCTTTCGAAGCGGAAGGATGGCGTGGATCGCAAGACAGTTGGCTGGAAACCCTGAACCTTCCATTGGGACCAGGCTTAGCCAATCGCTGGCTGGCGGAAGGGTCCCCATATCGCGAAGCGATGGGAACGATTGATCCAGCGGTTCTGACCCTGCTTCGCCACCGACTTGAGGGCATCGAACGCAGCGGGTTGCGCCTTCCCATGCGTCACGAGCTCTTCATCGGACGGTGCAACGCCCCAATCGACAAGGCATAAAAAAGCCCCGGCAATGCCGGGGCTTAGAGAACAAGGCTTTTCACCTGATCACCAGAGGGGGCATGCGGGGGCAGAAGCCTCGCTAGCGAGCGGGAGCTTCAGGCAGCTGTGAATTGGCCTGCACGTAGGCGGGGAGGAACACGAACCAAGAGAGCAAGGAGGTGCACTGGGCGTCGCCTTCGCACTTGTCGGGAGGACAGCGGTTCAGGGCACCGGTGTAAGTCCCACAGGTGTCAGCCAGACGGAAGTCGACGGGCAGAGCAGCCATGATGCTTGCGGGAGAAATTTTGCCGTCAATGGAGTCGGCAATGATCGCGGAACGCAGAGCCACAACGGCGGTCTTCTTTATGCGCCAGTAAGGGATGTAAGACGCGGTCTGATCCTTAAGGAACTTGACACCGTCGTCGGAATACAAGAAGCGCGACACGCCGATGATGTCGACGCTGTAGCTCTTGGTCATACCCCATTGAATTTCTTCGGCAGTCCAACCAGAGTTGTTGACGCCGGCATCGAGAGCGCGGTCGGTGACCTCACCGGTTTCACAAAAAGTTTTGAATTCGCTGGAGGTAGTGGTCCAAACAGCACCACCGGTGTTCCAACGCACAGGGAGGCTGGTACCAGCTTCAGCATGCGCAGCCAGGGCGGCCAAAGCTGCACCAACAAAAATTCCTACAGCGAGACGAGAAAACACGGACGACTCTTAATGGGCGTCTTTTGAAAACTAACCGCCGATAGAAAAATCGCCAACAACCAATGGTCAGTCAGTTACCGCACGACAATTGCTCCAAAATGCAGTGGTGAACGGCACTTCGCTCCAAAATTATGCTCGATTTGTACCACTGAATAGTTGACTTCGGCCCTTGAGACTTCCTGAGCGATCAACAGCAACGATTTGATAGGCCGTACGCTCGAGTTCTTCTAGTTTTTCTCAAAAACCTGTGGCCCTACAAGTTGGAGATCCCGCTCCAGATTTCACACTTCCCAATCAAGACGGTGAATCTGTTCAGCTCTCCTCGCTGAAAGGACAACGGGTGATTCTTTATTTCTATCCAAAAGACGACACCCCAGGTTGCACGAAAGAAGCCTGCAATTTCAGGGACCGCTGGGGGCGCTTCGAAGACCACAACATCAAGGTGTTCGGCATCAGCAAAGACAACGCTGCATCCCACACCAAATTCATCAGCAAGCACTCGCTCCCATTCACGCTCCTAACGGACGAAGAACCCTGTGCTGTGGCGAGCCTTTACGACAGTTACGGCCTCAAAAAGTTCATGGGCCGCGAATACATGGGAATGATGCGCCACACCGTTGTGATCGATTCCGAAGGACGCATCGAGCGCCTTTATCTCAAGGTGAAGGCAGCAACAATGGCTGACACTCTTCTGAGCGACCTCGGACTCGATTAACCCGACGCGTCCAGTAGGTCGAACAAGCCCCGCAACTGCAACTCCGGATCCAGTTGCAGTTTTGGAGACGAGCTTCGCAGTTCTGTGGCAAGCAGCTCCGCATCGCCGCCACAGAGCCAAAGCATTCCACCGCATGCCCTCTGCGCCTCCTGAACCAGGCTGACCATCGCCTGAAGGACACCACGACGCATCGCCGCCACGGTGTCTTTTGGAAAGCGTTCTTGTCCAGGGGCGGCAAAAACCATCTCAGGCAAAGCCTCTGTCCCTTGCGTCATCGCCAGCAGCTGAAGCCTGTAGCCAGGGATGAGCTGACCACCGACAAACTCTCCATCTGGCGAGAGCACCGTGATGCTCAACACCGTGCCGGCATCCACCAGCAGCAGTCCGGAACTGAGATCCAACGACAAGTCCAAACTGCGGGTCCATCCAGCCCACGCACCAATCGCCCGATCCACCCCCAACCAAGGAGGACAACCCTTCAGGGGAACATCAGGAAGGGTGATGCGCCGTTCCAATGCCGCTGACATCAATTGCGCTGGAACAGCTCCAACTGCCGCCCATCCCCCCAGTTCCCCGTCAAGACGAGCCAGATCTGGCAAACCATGGTGAAAGCGCATACCGAAAGCATCCCGTTCTCCCCAGTGCCATCGGCTGTTGCCGATCAGTAACACCTGCTTGCAGTGTTGGGGTGTCAACGTCAGATGCCTTCTCCCAAAAGTCCTTCCACCTCCTCCTGAGGCAGGTGAATGCCACATTCCTGCTTTAAACCACCAAAACGCGTATCCCGGCCATTGAGATCCCCACCATCCGGACCACTGGAATGCCAATCCCCCACGGTGGAATAGCCCTGATCAAATAAAGGATGTTGCGGTAAATCGTTGTCGTTCATGTAATAGAAGACATCCTTTTTGGTCCAATCCAGGACTGGTCTGAGTGAGAGCCTGTCCCGAATTGGATCCAGCGACGTCATCGAGCGGCGATGGTCGGTCTGGCCGCGCCTAACCCCACTGGCCCAACACTTGATATCCAGCTGGTCCAACGAGTCTTCCAACGGATCCACTTTGCGAATCCGGTGATAGAGCTCCATATCAGCCACCGCACCCGTTTCCCAGAGGCGACCATGTAGGGCTTCCATCCGTGCTGGAGACATCACACTCTGTGCCACAACGAGACGGATATCGACCAACCCCATGAGTTGCTCAACGTAGGCATACGTTTCAGCAGGGAGATAACCGGTATCGACCCAAATCACCGGAACCGCATTCCCCCCCGGCAACTGGCTCAACATGTGCAACAGCACCGAAGACTGGATGCCGAAGCTGGTGGTGAGCGCAAACTGCTCACCAAAGGTTTGATGCGCCCAGGCCAAGCGTTCCTGAGGGCCAAGACCGTCCAAGGCTGCGCGGTTCTGCTGCAGCAATTCAGACCGCAGATCAGCCTGCTGGGCCGCCTCGACCTCTGCCGACGTGCGCACCATTCCGTCAGGACCCTCCGTCATGCGGCCATCCTCCCCTGTCGCCGGTTCTCGCTGTTTGCCTATCGTTGAACAAAGCTCGTTTCGACCATGACATCACCAACGTCTTCGGCGGATGCCGTGGTGATTGTCGGAGGCGGTTTTGGTGGATGGTTTGCGGCTCTCGCAATTCAAAAACGACTGCCTCACTGCCGTGTGGTGCTAATCGAACCTCGCAAAGAGTTTCTGTTTCAACCATTGCTCTATGAACTTCTCAGCCATGAGCTGCAGGAGTGGGAAGTAGCTCCGCAATACAACGAACTCGTGAGCCACCACGGCATTTGTTGGTTGCAAGATCAGGTAATAAGCATCGATCGTTCGAATCACTCCCTTCAAACCCGTTCCGGGGATTGCATCCCGTGGAGGCAATTGGTGATTGCCACGGGATCACAACCCAACGATTTCGGCATTCCCGGGGTGAAGGAACACAGCCGTGGATTCCGCAACCTCAGCGATGTTCGAGAGCTGCGTCAACGCATCCAGGATTTGCTCCACCAGAGACGGGCCAATGCAGCACTCGCCATTGTTGGCGCAGGCCCCACGGGAGTGGAGCTGTCTTGCAAGCTGGCAGATCTCCTGAACGGCAACGCCAGAATTCATCTCATTGAAAAGGGAGACAGCATCCTTCCGAATAGCTCGGCTTTCAATCGAGAACGCGCCAGTGCTGCCCTGGAGCGGAAAGACGTTTGCCTCCATCTGAATGCAAATGTGGCAAGGGTTGAAGCCGATCGAGTGGTGTTCGCCGAAGGAGAGGAGATTGAGCACCAGGGTTTGATCTGGACGGCAGGCAGCCAGGCCAATGTGCCGTCTGTTCAGCCTCCTCCCGAATTGCATCGAGGCCACCTAGCCGTTCGCGCTGATCTGCGACTCCAAGACAGTTTTGATGTTTTCGCCATCGGTGACATAGCCATCAACGGCGAAGACCCAGCCCCAGCGAATGCCCAGGTCGCGATGCAGCAAGGGGAAGCCGTGGGTGATGCCATTGCTGCTTTGCGAGCTGGCGAAGAGCCCCCGACCTTTGAATTCAAAGATCGAGGAGAAATGCTCAGCCTTGGGATCGGAGACGCCACCTTGACTGGACTTGGAATCACCCTCGCAGGCCCGCTCGCCTTTCAACTGCGCCGAGCGGCCTATCTCACACGCATGCCTGGCCTATCCGTTGGTGTTCGCTCCGCCGGTGCCTGGTTGCTGAACCGTTGAAACAAGCCCATCTCGGTGGCCGCACCAAAGGCCTGCGTCGCAGCCAAGAGCGTCAGCTCGATCGCCTCAGTCAACGCCGCCATCCAGAGGACGGGCTTGAGCTGCTCACCCTGGAGCGCCTGAGTGAGCTTGTGTTGGAACTCAAGACCCCACTGCACCTGATCATTGATGGACGGGGCCTGTGCCGACTGCTTTGGCTCGGCCCCCTCTCAGGCAACGACTCCCCCCTGAACCATCTGCCCCAGGCGCCCCGTCGCCAAAGCGGCGGCTGGCGACTGGTGAGCTGCCCTTTTTGCAGAGACGGCTTGAATTCAGACCCAGCCGATGCCGTTGTGGCTTTGGACATCGGCCCACGGCAGTGGTTGCGCTTTGCCCCAAAACCCGGCGCTGATGGGATCCGAACGGCCGAACTTCTTTACCCCGATTCCAATGAATCGGATGGCTGGTTCCACCAAGAAACAGGAGACCTGCGGGACCTCTGCGAACGCGCGTTAGAAGACGAGCGCTCCCAACCCATCGCCGAGGCAGCCAAGGGTATGGAGCGAGTGCTCTTACTCACGCTGATCGGCCACGATTCGTGTGAAAGCGAACGTGAACTCGCGGAACTGGAAGGGCTCGTTCGCAGTGCAGGCGGTCAACCTGTCGCTGTGATGAGCCAAAAAAGCGGCAGCACGAATCCCCAAACCCTCTGGGGGAAAGGAAAACTCCAAGAGGCTGCCCTAGAGGTTCGGCGAAACGGTGCTTCGCTCGTGATCACCGATCGTGAGCTCACCCCAGTTCAAGCGCGCAACATCGAGCGCCTCGTGAACTGCCCGGTTTCAGACCGCAGCGAACTCATCCTCGACATCTTTGCCCAGAGGGCAGGCAGTGCTGCGGGGCGTCTGCAGGTGGAACTTGCCCAATTGCGCTATCGACTCCCAAGGCTCTTAGGCCGAGGCCAAAGCATGTCGCGCCAAGGCGGCGGTATTGGCACCCGAGGACCTGGTGAAACCCAGCTGGAAAAAGACCGTCGAGCGATCAGTCGAAGAATTGAACGTCTTCTGCGGGATCAACAACAATTGCAAGCCCATCGCAGCCGCCTCCGCGATCAACGTCGTGGCCTGCCACGGGTTGCCTTGGTTGGTTACACCAACGCCGGAAAGTCCAGTTTGCTCAATGCCCTCTGCGGACAACGGGAAAGCGATCGCGTCTTGGCCGAAAACAAATTGTTCGCGACGCTCGATCCCACGACCCGAAAGCTCGATCTGCCACGCCCTGGAGAACGGCCCCAGCGCATGTTGCTCACCGACACGGTGGGATTCATTCGCGACCTTCCCAAACCTTTGGTGGAAGCCTTTCGCGCCACCCTCGAAGAAGCCCTGGATGCGGATCTACTGCTCATCGTGGTTGATCTTGCTGATCCAGACTGGGTTGGTCAGCTCAGCACCGTGCATCGCTTGCTTGATTCCTTGGGGAGTTCGGCTCTTCGTCGCGTGGTGGCCAATCAAATCGACCGCTGTGAGCTCGAAGCGATTCACTCCATTCGCGACCAGGAACCGGATGCACTATTTCTATCCGCTGTCCGGGGAGATGGCCTACAGGGGCTTCAAGACTGGCTGCGCAGTCAATTCTTTGATTCCGATGCAGAATCCTCAGCGATGACGACAAGCGATCTGGCGCAATGACCGAGTTGATCAGCGCGCTTCAGACACCGCACGCTTTGATCACCTTGTCGGTCCTCGGACTTGCAGTGATTCTGTTCATCACTGGAGCTTTGGCTCCAGAGTTGACCGGATTGCTAAGCCTGGGACTGTTACTGGCCTGTGGGGTCCTCAGTCCCCAAGAAGCCCTTGCTGGCTTTGGGAGTCCGGCCTTGATCACGCTGCTCGGACTCTTCCCCGTTTCAGCTGCACTGTTCAAAAGTGGCGCCCTCGATCGATTGCGAGGCTTAATTGCTTCAGAGCGAATCCGGTCGCCAAGGCGACTGATCGCGCTGATGGCCTTTGTGATTGCACCCGTTTCCGGGGTCGTCCCCAATACACCCGTGGTGGCGTCCTTGCTTCCTGTGGTTGAGAACTGGTGCCATCGCCATGGGATTTCGCCATCAAGGGTGCTGCTTCCCTTGTCGTTTTCCACGGTGCTAGGGGGAACGCTCACGCTGTTGGGCAGCTCCGTGAACCTGCTGGTGAGCGACATCAGTCAGCAACTGGGCTACGGATCGTTCGAGTTGTTCACATTCACGCTGATCAGCCTGCCCATTTGGCTTGTTGGGGCGCTCTATTTGGTCTTAGCGCCCCGTTCCCTACTCCCAGACCGCGGCAATGATCTGGATGATCTGAGCCCCCAACGGAGCGGATACTGCACCGAGGTCACCATCCCTGACACCTCAGAATTGGTCGGTCGATCACTCTTGAATAGTCGGCTCCAACGCCGGTTTGATGTCGATGTCCTTGAAATCCAACGGGGGGGAGAACGCCTTCTTCCGCCTCTAGCCGATCGTCGATTGGAAGCAGGCGATCACCTGTTGCTGCGAGTCACCCGAGACGACCTACTGCGACTCCAACAAGACCACACCGTGCAGCTGACAACCCAAGGGCAAAACGCTGGCTCCAGCCTGAATACAAGCCAGGGCAGTGGCCAGAAAACCGTGGAGGTTTTGCTGCCAGCAGGGTCTACCCTCGCCGGAGCCAGCTTGCGAGAACTGCGGTTTAGGCAACGGCACAACGCCACGGTGTTAGCCCTGCGCCGCGGCCAAGAAACCGTTCAAGAACGGCTGGGCCAAGTGGTGCTCCGTGAAGGCGATGTGTTGCTTCTTCAGGCACCGTTCGATTCAATCCGCGGCCTGCAAGCAAGCAATGACCTACTAGTGCTCGACAGGCTGGAAGACGATCTCCCAACGGTGGGGCGTAAACCCGTGGCCGTCAGTATCGCCATTGCCATGCTGCTGCTGCCCACGATCACCCCCATCCCACTGGTCGCAGCTGTTTTGCTCGCAATGGTGTCGGTGGTGGCGACGGGATGCCTACGTCTTGGGGAACTCCAACGTTCAATCCGCCTCGATGTGATTTTGCTGCTCGGATCCCTCACCAGCTTCAGTGTGGCGCTGCAAACCACAGGTCTTGCCGATGCCCTAGCCGCTGGAGTCCAGCAGTGGCTCAACGGCTGGCCCACGTACTTCGCCCTCGTGGCGATCTTCCTTGGCACCACCCTGCTCACCCAAGTCATGAGCAATGCCGCGTCGGTGGCACTCTTAGCTCCAGTGGCGGTGCAACTAGCTCCGGCCCTCGGGCTCTCCCCTTTCGCCCTCTTAATCACCGTGTTGTTTGGGGCAAGTCAATCGTTCCTCACCCCCGTGGGATATCAAACCAACTTGATGGTGTTCGGCCCAGGCAGGTATCGATTTCTCGATGTCACCCGCTATGGCTTAGGACTGACGCTGATCATGACCGCATTGATCCCTGCGCTGATCCTTTGGCATTACGGCTGATCCTGACTAACACTGGTCGCACTGAGGCCTAGCCCTTGCCAATCCGAAAGGCTATTGAGCGAAGCCAGAGTTGGCGCCTGCGCCTCACCGTGCCGCAATTCACAGTGGTGACGGGTTTGCTGGTGGTGTTTCTCGGAACACTGCTGCTCGCCACACCGCTGTGTTCCAACAGCAGCGTTGGGCTTTGGGAAGCGCTGTTCACAGCAACATCGGCCATCACCGTCACCGGACTCTCCATCATCGATATCGGAGTTGACCTCACCGCCTTTGGCCAGGTGGTTTTGGCGCTGATGATCCTGACGGGGGGACTTGGATTGATGGCCATCACCACCTTCCTTCAAGGATTTGTGATGCATGGCACAGCCCTACGCCGTCGATTGGACCGAGGCCAAACCCTGGACGAATTCGGCGTGGGAGGAGTCGGAAGCACCTTTCGCGCCATCATCATCACCGCCCTGGTGGTGATTTTGTTGGGCGCTTTGGTGCTCTACAACTACGGATTCGACGACATCCCCAATCGTGGGGAACGGTTGTGGGCAGCGGTGTTCCACAGCATCTCTGCCTACAACAACGCTGGATTTGGACTCTGGTCAGACAGCCTGGAGCGCTACCACGCCAATCCCGTTGTGAATGGCGTGGTCATGGTGCTCATCATCACGGGAGGTCTGGGTTGGAGAGTCACCAGTGACCTCGCAACCCAGGCGTTGCGCCGTGGCCGCAGCCGCCGACGCCTCAGCCTGCATTCCCGACTGGTGTTGCGCACCTCCTTTCTTCTCATTGGGTTTGGGGCCCTAGGCCTCGCCATGACCGAGTGGCTGAACAAGGGCGGGGTGTTCATTGAAATGACGTGGTCGGAACGCTGGATGACAGCCCTGTTTGAATCCGTTACGGCCCGCACGGCTGGCTTCACCACCATTCCGCTGTCTTTGGAGAACATCACCGAATCCGGCTTGTTGCTGCTGATGACCTTGATGTTCATTGGCGCCAGTCCTGGCGGAACGGGCGGTGGCATTAAAACCACAACGGTGGCAGCGCTGATGGCCGCCACCCGCTCCACCCTGCGGGGACGGGACGCGGTGGTGATTCGCAACCGCGAGATTGCAGACAAAGTGGTGCTGCGCGCGGTTGGCATCACCGTTGGGTCGCTGCTGTTCGTTCTGGGGATGGCACTGCTAATCAGTATCGGCAGCAACCTCAATGGCGAAGACCCTTTCACATTTTTGGAGATGCTGTTCACCTGCATCTCGGCTTTCGCAACGGTGGGACTCGATCTAGGGGTCACCGCAGAGCTCAGTCGATTTGGCCAAGGAGTGCTCCTAGTCGGCATGTTTGTGGGACGTCTCGGCATCCTTTTGCTGCTCAGCGCAATCTGGGAAGCCGCGACACGGGAGCAAATCCACATCCAACGCCAGAATCGGGTTGGTTACCCCCGCGAAGACCTCTATGTCTGAGTGCATTCCAAGCCCAAGCGCCTCAACGTCATGAAGGAGTGGTGGCATTGGAGCCCATTACAAGGCAGTGAACGCCTTGGCTTCGCAATCATTGGCGTGGGACGGTTTGGCATCGCTGTCTGCCGAGAATTGCTGCAAAACGGTGCGGACGTCCTGGCCGTGGATCGATCCGCACGGGCCATTGAGGAACTGCGACAGGTGGAGCCCAGCGTGGAAGCCCGAATCGTCGATTGCACCGACGAAGAATCCCTGCGTGAGGCCGGGGTGCTGGATATGGGAACCGTTGTCGTGGCGATTAGCGAACCGATTGAAGCCAGCATCACTGCAACGTTGATCGCCAAAGACAGTGAAGGGAGTCAGGTCAAGCAGGTGATCGCTCGGGCCACCAGTGACCTGCACGAAAAGATGCTGAAACGGGTTGGTGCCGATCGTGTGATCTTCCCCTCAAGAATGCAAGGGGAACGATTGGGACTGGAACTCGTCCGCCCCAACCTTATGGAGCGACTCGCCCTGGACGAGCAGCACTGCATCGAAGAAATCAAAGTTCCGGAACTCTTTGTTGGGCGCTCCCTGCGGGACCTCAACCTTCGTAAAAACTTCAGGGTGAACGTTTTAGCTGCTGGCCCCCAGAGCAGCCTCACGGTGAATCCACCGGCATCCCATGTGCTCGAACTCGGGCATTTGCTCGTCGTAATGGGCCTGATCGACGACCTTCAGCGCCTTCCAAAGATGTAATCCATGCGCTGTCTCGGCCTAATGAGTGGCACCAGTGCCGATGGGGTGGATGCCGTTCTGGCCGACTTTCGAGGGTCGCCGAACCACCCGCAATGGGATCTCATTCGGCATGTGCATCATCCATACCCCGAGGCTCTACGACACAGGGTGGTCAGCGCTGGGCAAGGGGAGCCGAGCCGTGCGGATCAATGGCTTGATTTAGCGGAAGCAATTACAGAAGTCCAAGCCACGGCCGCACGATCCTGTGATCCCCATGGAGAGGCCGTTCTAGTGGGATGCCATGGCCAAACAGTTTGGCACCGCCCCCCCACATCCCAACAGCGGGGTGCCAGTTGGCAACTTCTCCAGGCTCCCCTACTCGCGCAGCTGTTAGAGCGTCCTGTAGTGCACGACTTTCGTGCGGCCGACCTTGCCCTCGGCGGTCAAGGTGCGCCTCTTGTTCCGAAGGCCGATGCAGCACTTTTGGGCGGAACAAGGGGTTGGCGCGCCCTGCTCAATCTGGGCGGCATTGCCAATCTCACGTTGATCCCTCCCTGCTGCGGCCCCGACCGCGATGCATCGGTGCGGGGATGGGATTGCGGACCCGCCAACAGCCTGATCGACCTCGCCGTTCAACAATTCAGCAGCGGAACATTGCTGTTTGATCGTGGCGGTGCCATGGCGAAGGCCGGCCACATCGATGAAACCAGCATTCGTCGTTGGCTTCAAGAGCCGTACTTTCAATCCCCACCACCAAAATCAACAGGTCGAGAGTTGTTTGGACGCGCCAACCTGCAGCAGCGTCTCAACGACTTGGGCCGGGACTGTTCCAGCCAAGATGCCGTCGCCACATTGACCAGCTTCAGCGCCGCAGTGGTGGCCCAAGACCTGGAGCAACTGATGCAACGCGATCGAATTCGTCCACTGGAGTTAATCGTGGCTGGAGGGGGCCGCCAAAACCCAGTACTGATGAATCAACTGCAACAACGCTGCCGCGGCCTCCAATTGAGCAGCAGCCAAGAGATGGGTCTGCCAGTGGAAGCACGGGAGGCTTTGGTATTTGCACTGCTGGCCTGGTGGCATCAGCGCAAACATCCCGCTAATTCACCATCCATTACCGGAGCCTGTCGAGAGAGCGTTCTCGGCGTGTTGGTGCACCCTCGCTAACTAGGCCGATACAGCCGCAATCGACGAGGCGCTCCCCGCAGTCGACGGGGTTGCTGGGATTCAAGGGCTGAACGAAAGCGTTCCTCCCGACTGAGGGGCTTTTCTGCAGGGGCCTCACCTTGTTCTTGGCGCTGAACCCCCTGCTGGATCAGCACACGCGCCATGTTGCTGACCGTTCGCGACTCCGACTCAGCAAGGGCCGTCAGCCGGGCACACAAATCCTCCGGAAGGACCACCTGGATCCTGGGGGACTTGGGCTTCCCGCTGGCTGACGTCTGTCGAGTGGGCACAACCGGATCGTCAGAACGACTTTCAGTTACCCGCAAGTGTACAGAGGTGGTCAAGGGTAGTATCCATGCTTATGTTGAGGGCACTGGTCCTCCTCGGAGTGCTCCGCGCATGACCCAGTCCACACCAAAATCCAAGCCCACGCTGCAATCCCGGCGCAGCACCGCCCCTCGGCGCAGTCGGACACGCAGTCCTCGACGCAGCCCTGAAAACAGCGATGTACTCGTATCGGCTGTGGTGAGCACCTATTTGCTCACCCATCTCCACCATGTCTTGCAGCGAGCGGAGTACACCGCCGTTCAGGAAGGTCGTGGCTCACAGGCCGCGAACTACGCCCAGCTGAGAAAAGTCCTTTGCATGGACGCACGGAGCATGGAAGACGCGTCAGCCCTTGGGCAACGCGATGAAAGCTTTGAACAAGCTGCCTGACGAATCGGGTAGATCTGAATAGCGTTCCAGCAGTGGTCAGCTCCGCGATGAGTTCAAATGCCGCAGCCCTTTACGCCCAAATCAGCAGCAATCCAGAGCAAACACAAGCCCTGTTCCGCCAGGCTTTGCAAGACCCCAGCGGTGCGATGGAGTCGATCTGCGGATTGGGGAAGCAACTAGGGCTACCCGTTACCCCAGAAGACGTGCGAACACATCTGGCGAGCCTTGACGACGACGACAGCAATCGATGGTTAGTGAAAGCCCGCGGCGGTCTCTAGACGTGAAGCCTCTCAGGAGAGGGTGAAGAGCTTTTCCCAACAGAAAAGCATCAACAGTTGTGTGCTGCTGCACGTCCATTTTCGAACCTGCCCCCAGGGGTTGTCCCTAGCGCCACCTCAGAGGACGCTTTCAACCGCGACAACTCATCACGTCGGGGTTGGCGTGGCTCATAGCCACCGCCGCCAGCCCAACTGAAGAACAGCATGTAACTGACGATGGCAAGACCCGCTGCCACGACCAGAGCCACGAACTGCTCGAGTTTCAGCACGTTGTCGACGCCATGGAAACGTTTCCAGTTTGCCGACAGGGATGATGGATGCATCACGCTCCGGACCGTTGCTGAGACTCGAGCAAGTCAGCAAGATTTATCCCACCGGCGAAGTGCTGCGCAACGTGACCTGGGAGGTCAAGCCTGGCGACCGCATCGGCCTCGTTGGTGTGAACGGAGCCGGCAAATCCACGCAAATGCGGCTCATCGCTGGCTTTGAAGAACCCAGCAGCGGACAGGTGGTTCGCCAAGGCTCCCCACGCATCGCCTATCTCCAACAGGAGTTCGATGTCGACCTAGAAAGGAGCGTCCGCGAAGAGCTGTTTCAGGCCTTTGGTGAGGCGGCCACGGTCCTCAACCGCCAGCGGGAAGTGGAAGAAGAGATGGGGTCTGAGAAAGCAGCCGAGGATCCGGATCATCTCGATGAACTCATTCATGAGCTCGGCCGGCTCCAAAGCCGATTTGAGGGGCTACATGGCTACGAACTTGATGCCCGCATCGACAAATTGCTCCCAACCATTGGCTTCAGCGCCGCGGGTGCCGAGCGGCCAGTGAAGGATTACTCGGGCGGGTGGCAGATGCGCATTGCCCTGGGAAAAATTCTTTTACAAGACCCTGACTTACTGCTCCTGGATGAACCCACCAACCATCTGGATGTGGAGACCATCCAATGGCTCGAGGGATATCTGCTGGAGCAGAACGCTGCCCTGGTCGTGATCAGCCATGACAGAACCTTTTTGGACCGGGTCTGCAATCAAATCGTGTCAACGGAGCGCGGCATCTCCCGCTCTTATCTCGGCAACTACACCTCACACCTTGAGCTCAAACAACTCGAGCAGCAGTCGACCCAAGCGGCCTTTGAACGCCAGCAAAAAGAAATCGCCACCCAACAGGCTTACATCGATCGCTTCCGAGCTAGCGCCACCCGAAGCACGCAGGCCAAAAGCCGTGAAAAACAGCTCGACAAAGTCGAGCTCGTTGAAGCACCTGTGGAAAGTGTTTCGGGGCCAAGCTTTCGCTTTCCATCAGCTCCGCGGTCTGGCGCACAAGTTGCCCTCTTCGAGAATCTCACCCACAGCTACGGCGACAAGATTCTGTTCCTGGGAGCGGATTTAGAAGTCGAACGCGGCGACCGAATTGCATTCGTTGGCCCGAATGGTGCAGGGAAATCGACCCTGCTGCGGCTGGTGATGGGAGCAGAAATCCCCGATGAAGGGATCGCCCAACTCGGTGAACACAACGTGGTGGCTGGTTATTTCGAGCAAAACCAGGCGGAAGCCCTCGACCTCAACAAAACCGTGATCGACACGATGTATGAGGCCGTTCCCGACTGGACGCAAACCCAGGTGCGCTCCTTGCTGGGCAATTTCTGCTTCAGCAACGACAGCGTTTTCAAAGATGTTGGCCAACTCAGCGGTGGAGAAAAAGCACGTTTGGCATTGGCGTTAATGCTGCTGAGCCCATGCAATCTTTTGGTGCTGGATGAACCAACGAATCACCTCGACATCCCAGCCAAACAGATGCTGGAAGATGCCTTGATGGCCTACGAAGGTGCTGCACTGCTGGTCTCCCACGACCGCTATTTCATCTCCCGAGTCGCCAACAGAATCGTCGAACTGCGTGATGGTGAACTGGTTCTTTATCGGGGCGATTACAACTACTACCTCGAGAAAAAAGAAGAGGAAAGAGCTGAAGCTCGGGAAAAAGAATTGGCTTCTCAACGCGATGCCAAGAAAAAAGCCAATCAAGACAAGCAAAAGGCCCGTACCGCCCGAAAGAAAAAGTCGACCTGAACTTGGATCTCGCCCGCCTGGGGGAAAAGTTCACAGACCCTTAGGCAGGAAGACTTATTTGTGTTTACCGAATCAAATGATGTGCATAAGCTGACAAAACTCAACCGTAGACGCGATGGCAATGGCTCTAGGTCCAGGCTCCTCCACCCCCGGCATTGCTTCATCCATGACGGCTTCGCAACCCCACGAGCAAACCTGGGACGCAGTTGAAACCTATTTCGAGTGCATCACAACGTGCTCCTTGGACGACGGTGAGTGCATCACGCGCTGCGTCGACCAGCTACGCGATTCCGACGACGACTGATAGCGATCGCTTCCGTTGGCCGCTTCAAGGGCGTGCTGATCAGCTCCGATCGAAAAACGACAAATCAACAGGCTTGAGTCGAACAATCTTCGACTCGCTGGATCGACGAATTTGAAGGGTCAAAGTTTCTCCCACACCACGCCGTTCAATCGCACTCACAACTGCCGCCGGTCCATCAACAGCTTGTCCATCAACGGCAGTGATGACATCGTCCACCTGAAGTCCGGCCTTGTCAGCTGGACCCATCTTTTGAATCGACCGAATCACAGCACCCTTCGGAGCAGGTCTGCCGGGACGATCTGCTGGAACCCGCGATAAACCAATCCCAATCACAGGATGGCGTGCCTTACCCGTGGCCACCAATTCCGAAGCGATGGCCTTGGCACGATTGATCGGGATCGCAAACCCCAAACCGGCGCCAGGCCCTGAACGCACAAGGGTATTGATGCCAATCACCTCACCCTCAGCATTGAGCAGCGGGCCTCCAGAATTTCCAGGGTTAATCGCCGCATCCGTTTGGATGAGATCGAGACGCTTGCCTGAGATCCCAAGCTGAGCGACGTTCCGATTCAGGTTGCTGATGATGCCCAGCGTCACGGTGTTTTCCAATCCATAGGGATTCCCCACAGCAATCGCCCAATCGCCAACATTGAGGCTGTCGGAATTACCGAGAGCTGCGACCGGCCACACCCCCTCTCCTTTCAAGCGAACAACTGCCAGGTCGGTGAGGCTATCCGTACCAATCACCCGTCCCTTCACACGACGTCCGTCCGACAAACCAACCGTCAGCTCCTCTGCCCCCTCAACAACATGGGCATTCGTTAGGAGCAAACCCCGAGCATCAAACAACACTCCGCTGCCTTGGCCTCGCTGAACGCGTGGACGAGATGGAGACCCTCCTGGGACTCCGAAGAAGTTGCGAAACAAGGGATTAAGCCTGATCCCCTTCGGTAACCCAGACAAGCTTGGGCTTTGCATCGTCCGCGACGTTTCCAAGGTGACAACGGCAGGTCCACTGCGTTTCACCGCAGATGCCACGAACGACGTCCGAGGTAAAACCGCACGGGCACTGACAGGAGGTTGCGGCAGAAGCAGCGGGAGCACTGACATCCCGCCCGCCAATGCACCTCCGACCAATGCAGACGTAACAAAAGAGCGCGTGCGATCTGACATCCCGAACATCCCTGACTGACGTTGAGCTGACGCTACGCATTTCGGCGAGGGGAGGCCAGAGAAGATGAAATTTGACGTGTGACTAAGTGCAACCCGTGCCCAAGTCAGGCCAGGATGAGATGGTCGGAACGATCTGGCTCAACGATGCTCAGCGCTCTGTTTCCCCTGCTCTACGGAACAGTTTTGGTAGCCCTGCTTTGGCAAGCCTTTCGGGTGATGGGCAAGGGATTCCGAGCTGCAAGCGGCCCGATGAGCGAACCCAATGACCGCACTGGACGCATCACGGTTCATCCCGAACTGCTGGACAGCGATGGGCGCATTACCGGCGAAGATCTACTGACCGTGCGCTTTAGCGGCAACGATGACGGGGAAACCGAGACCCATGGGCACGGCACTGAATAAGTTGGTAAACAGGAGTTGATCAGGGGACGTCCGAGTGGATCAAAGAACACGCATCGTTGCCGCGGTGATGAAGGGCATGAAATTGCCCCCCAGGTTCCGATTGCGACTGGTCAAAGAAGATCCGGTTCGCCTCGAATTGAGCGTTACGCCGGCTTACGGGAAAGACCCAATCATCGTGGGACTTGTGGAATCGCTTGACCTGGTGGCAAGACGTGACCGGGAAGGTCGGATTCCCCGGGATCTGCAGGGCACTTGGGACTGGACCGTGCGCCATGGCCAAGTCAGCACCGGTGGCTGGAACCCGTATCTCAAAGAAGCCCTTCAAACCATGTTTGAAACAGGCCTTCCAGCGATTGTGTTCGAGGAACTCACCGGAGAGGAGTATCACCCTGTGGACGGCACCCGCCACGTTCGCTAACGCGCCCAACGAATCAACCGCGCGCTGGACGAACGAATTCGCATGCGTAAAGGCGTGCGAATCACAACAGACAGGCGCCCATGCCGAGGCCTAAAACCATAAAAATGGGTCCACTGGTTCGTCTGCTCGCGGCCATCGGCGCCTTCAGCAGCGTCGCCATGATTGTTCTGCTGAACCTGCACCACTGACGGCTCCCCAGACGGCTTGAAGGATTTCCCCATTGATCCGCTGCTTCCAACGATCTGCCAGCAGATCAAAGCCGGAAGCACTGTGCTGCTTCAGGCACCTCCAGGAGCTGGAAAAACCACGCGGGTGCCTTTGGCCTTAATTGGCGCCCTGACCCCCATCGCTGCAGAGATCACCCAAGCAGGGCGCGTGCTGATGGTGGAACCCCGACGACTCGCCACCCGAGCAGCAGCCACACGACTCGCTCAATCCCTGGATGAACCGCTGGGCCAACGGATTGGCTACGCCATGCGCGGCGAGCAAAAACGCTCTACTAAGACCCAGGTGGAGGTGGTCACAGATGGGCTTTTTCTCCGTCGTCTTCAAGCAGACCCATCACTTGAAGGGGTGTCGTGCGTTCTCTTCGATGAATTTCATGAGCGCCGCAAGGATGCCGATCTCGCCCTTGCACTTCTGAGGGAAGCCGCCCCAGTCCTGCGACCCGACTTGGCCCTCGTTCTGATGTCGGCAACCCTGGATCTTTCCGATTTGCGCGACCGGCTTCCCCAAGCCGTCGTCTTAGAGAGTGCGGGGCGTTGTTATCCCGTCGAAACCCATCACCAAAAAGCGCAGGAGAACGAATCCCTCCCCCGACAGGTGCTGCGTGCCCTCGAAAACCATGCCCTGACGTTGCCGCTGGGCAGCGGGGCGTTGGTTTTCCTCCCAGGCCTGCGTGAGATCGAACGCTGCCGCACCCTGCTCAGTGAGGCCAATGCGCTGCAACGTTGGCGCATTGCCATCCTTCACGGACAACTCCCCCTCGACAGCCAAAGTGCTGCCTTGCATCGTTGCGGGCCGGAGCATGACGGCACGGTGATCTTGGCCAGTGGGATTGCCGAAAGCTCGATCACGATCGATGCCGTTCGGCTTGTGATCGACAGCGGGCTGAGTCGACAGCTCCGCTACGACCCGAACACCGGCATGGAGGGCCTAGAGACCGTGCCCAGCAGCCTGGCGAGCGCCGAACAACGCCGAGGCCGTGCTGGCCGTCAAAGCGCCGGGCAATGCGTCCGACTGTGGTCTCCCGCCGAGCAACAACGCCGACCCAATTTCAGCCCTCCTGAGCTTCTGCTGGCAGATCCCCAACCCATTTTGATGGAGCTCGCCCAGTGGGGAGCAGGTTTGGGGAAGGATCTCCCCTGGCTCGATGCCCCCCCGCAAGCCGCCATGCAGGAGGGTCTTTCAGACCTCCAAGGCTTGGGACTACTGCAGCCCAATGGACAGCTCAGTCCGATGGGGCGACAACTATCCACATTGGGGGTGCACCCGCGCCTCGGCCTATTGATGCTGGAAGCCCGAGAACGCGGCTGTTCCCAACTCGGTTGCGACTTGGCGGTGCTGCTCAGCGAGCGTGATCCCCTCGCCGGTCGCGATGCAGGCTGCGATCTTGAAGCACGACTCTCGGTTATTGGCCAACATCGAACCCTTCGGGAACGCAGTCGCCAACTCCGGCGGCAACTCGATCGCCTGGGTGTAACGGCACCCGAAAATATCGATTCCGCCAACGCGGCAGAACTGGTTTTACGGGCTTTCCCCCAATGGTTGGCTCAAGAGCGTCCTGGCCAACCGGGTCGTTACCTCTTACGCCAGGGACGAGGGGCCGTCCTGCCGCCCCAAGACCAACTGCGAGGAAGTCCTGCCCTCGCCGTCGCTCGTGTGGATACAGGAGGTCGTGACACCTTGATTCAGCTCGCACTTCCCCTCGATTCCTCCTCCCTTGAAGAGCTCGGGGAGCGAGAGGGTACCTGGGTCGAGAGCGTGAGCTGGGATGCATCTCGAGAACAAGTCAAAGCAGAACGGCGTCTGCAACTTGGAGACTTGGTCTTGCGCAGGACACCCCAGAGCGCACCCAGTCCTGAACAATGCCAAGCCCTGCTCCTGAACGCTCTGCACGAGGCAGGCACCCTCGAAGCGTTGCCATGGACTGCGTTCAATCAGCAACTGAGACAACGGCTCAGCTGGATGCACCGCCATGACGGCCCACCCTGGCCGCCGCGAGATAGGGAAACGCTTCTCCAAGACACCACTTGGCTCGCACCCACCCTCCTGGGCTGCCAGAGCTGGCGCGATGTTTCCCCAGCGATGTTGGACGAAGCCTTGTGGGGAGAGTTGAATTGGACTGAGCGACAACGCCTCGATCACGTTTTACCGGAGCGCATTGCGATTCCCTCCGGACGGCAAGCGAAATTGCGTTACGACGATGAGGAAGTCGTTTTAGCCGTGAAATTGCAGGAGATGTTTGGCGAAACAACAGGCCCTCATGTGCTGAGAGGGCACATACCCGTGACCCTCGAATTGCTCTCCCCTGCAGGGCGATCTCTGCAACGAACGCGGGACCTTGAAGGGTTTTGGAAGGGCAGCTATGCCGATGTACGCCGAGAAATGCGTGGCCGCTACCCGAAACATCCATGGCCAGAGGATCCCAGCCAAGCGACGCCAACGGCATTCACGAAACGTAAACAGCTGCAGCAAGAGGGGCAATGACACCTGTCCCGATTTCGGTAGCCGTCACGACTGGCAACAAAACTCCATGGTTTGTTACATTGTCCGCATTCAACCGGGTTTAACCCAATGTCTGACAACGCACGCTTTGGCTTCGTCAACTTCGCTGAGACCTGGAATGGCCGCCTGGCCATGCTCGGTTTCGTCATCGGCCTCGGCACCGAACTGCTGACCGGCCAGGGCATCCTGACCCAAATCGGCCTCGGCTGATCGATCAGACCATTTTTGGTCAACAAGAACCCTCCAGTGCGCTGGGGGGTTTTTTAATGACGATTCGCCGCTCACACTGATGGGTCACAGTGGACCTACTAGCTGCTGCTGATTTGGCATCCTTTTACGTCAAAAATCGACGCGATGGCTCTCGGTTGCTCAGCAGCGCCTTGGTGATTTTCACGATTGCCATCACACAGCACCAAACAACCTGGGGCGTTGTCGTGGCATCCATCAGCGCTTTGGTCTGCCTTTACTGGGGTTTCGCCTACAGCAAACTGGACCTTGAGCGCTGATCGGATCCCGACCTATTCGGTCGGAGAACTGAATACAGCAATCGGCAGCTTGCTCGAACGCGGTTTTGCACCACGATTTCTTCTAGAAGCCACCGTGTCTCGCCCCCAAGTGAAAAAGGGGCATCTTTGGCTCACCCTCACCGATGGGACTGCAAGCATCTCCGGGGTGGTTTGGGCTTCACGACTGGCTCAATTGAGCTATCGCCCCAAAGACGGTGATGGCGTCACCGTTGTCGGCAAGCTGAATTTCTGGGCAGCACGGGCCAGCATCACCGTCCAGGCCCTCGATATACGCCCCAGTCTGAGCACGGTTCTTCGACAATTTGAGCAGGTGCGTCAGCGCCTTGAAGAAGAAGGCGTGATCGACCCAGGGCGTCAACGTTCTCTCCCATCACAACCCGCCACTCTTTGCCTGCTCACGAGTGTTCCAAGCTCTGCTCTTGCCGACATGCTGCGAACCGGTCGCGAACGGTGGCCCATGACCCGCTTATTGGTCATTCCGATCCCTGTTCAAGGTGCTGTCGCTGATCAAATCATCAAAGTGTTGAACCGTCTCGCTGAACGATGTGAGGCCCTCGCAGTCGACGGCCTGGTGCTAGCGAGGGGTGGTGGCAGCCGTGAAGACCTCGCCGTCTTTGATGACGAGGCTTTATGCCGTTGCTTAGCCCAGTTCCCACGTCCCGTTGTGACCGGCATCGGCCACGAAGATGACCTCACCATCGCCGACCTCGTTGCTGACCATCGCGCCGCAACACCGACAGCCGCCATGGTGGCTTGCCTCCCGGATCGTGATAGCGCCAAGCGCAACCTCCAAAACCGTCGTCAACGCATGAAAGACATCGTCGGCTGGCGGATCACGAGGGATCGACAATGTTTGAACGATCGACGGGCTTTCTTACGGCAACAATCGCCATTACGGCGATTGCAGCAATTGCAGGACGACTTGAACCGAAAACGTGACTTGTTGCGTGCCCTCTCCCCCAGTCGCTGGCTCAAGCGGGGGTTGGCTTTGATAACCAACGATGCTGGAGAAGCACTGAGTGGCGTGACCTCAATCAAAGTGGGAGAACGCGTCGTCGTTCAGATGAACGATGGTGAGCTTGATACTGATGTCAAAGTTGTTCGCCCCTCCTCACGCCATCCAAGTCATGACAAGGGCTAAAACCAAAGCCTCTCAGATCAAAGCCTGGAAAAAGGACATCTCTGGACTGTCCTATGAGGAGGCAACTCAAGCCTTAGATCTCATCCTGGCGGAACTTCAAAGCGACTCCGTTCCCATCGCAGATCTACAGAATCGCGTCTTGCACGGAGAAGTGGTTTTGGATCATTGCGAGGCCTTACTGAAATCCGTTGAGCAAGCGGTGCTGCAGCTCGACCCAGACAGCATGATTGAAACCAACAATTTGACTGAATCCATCACCAATACAGAATCGAGCAATGCGTAAAGCCCTTCCCTGGATCTATTTAATTCTCGCGATCCTTGGAGCCGTTCTGCCATGGCGCGCGAACTTAGAGTTCATCGCTGAAAGCAGTGGCAGCTTCGACATTCAGCAGTTTGTAGCCGATGCTTCGGCCACAGCAGCTGCTCGTTCGTTAGGGGCTGATTTGTTAATCGGTGCCACTGCGGTGAGCATTTGGATTTGCATTGAGGGTCCAAAACAAAAAATAAAAGGGTGGTGGATCGCCATCCTGTTGAGTTTTGGTGTGGCCTTCGCCTGTGGCGCTCCCTTTTTCTTATTTTTACGAGAACGGCATCTCCAAGCTCAAGACTCAGAATCCACATCTTGAGCCGTGATATCGATCGTTAAGTCACTCGCAGGAATGGAAACACCTGTCGATTCCTTTACTTCAGTGCGCGAGCTGTAGGGTGTGCCGCAAACGCTGCACTGGAGATTGGATCCAAAACCAACAGCACCACATGCAGAGCAGGGTTGCATTCGCGACTGCAATACTTTCCAACCAAACCATCCAAGTCCACCTAAGAGGACTGGAAGAACAAGCAACACAACCAACAAACCACCCGCTAAATCAAGCAACATGCGACCAGCCCCAGCGGGGAGCAGCAGGAGTAGCCCAATCGCAATTAAAACGAAGAGAGGAGGACGATTCATTTTGAAATCAGCCCCAAAAAAGATTAGTTATTTTTGCAGAGTAATGATGGAAATCAAGCAATTGAACTGTTCGGATTTCCTTGGGACAACGTGCTCATCCGAGAAGCTGCTAGTTCCACACTCCAACACTGACCAAAATAAACAATGACACCGACCAACCACACCCACAGAGTTAAAACAAGAACACCACCAATAACACCATAGGCCTGAAAACGATTCCCTAAAGAGACAAGACTCAGGCTCAGGGAAACATTCAATAATGAGAGCCCAAGTCCAATTAGAATTGAACCAGGGATAAGGGGCATGATTGGCACTCGACGACTCGGGAGCACACGCTGCAAGAGCAATGCCATCAATGAAAGTGCTAAAGCGGGAATAAGAATCTGACCAATAGAGACAATCGGGCTCTCTCGCACAAGCAACATTAAAGAAGGAATATAGTGATCCAAATTACCAATGAATGCCTCTGGCAACCACCTAAATCCAGCAGCAATTTGATCAGTGAGGATCAAAACTGCAATGGCTAAAATAATGAAAAAAGCCTCTAGTCTAGTACGCAAGAATTGATACACCTGCGTCGAAATAGGGATATCCATTGAAGCACGAGGGAGAATTTCACTCCACAACCGATCAGCGCCACGCTGAAGTGTCAAATATGCATTACTTGCCGTAAATACAAGCACAACGACACCAAACAAACCAGCACCAAATCCTTGCGCCACCAAACCACGCAGTGTGGAATCAACCAAATCAACTGCAGAGGGAGGCAAAATCTGAGCAACAAATGTAATCAATTTATCGAGACTATCCGTACGCCCAAAAACACGAGCTGCCACAGAAAGCGCAATTAATAAGAGCGGAAAAAATGACTGCAGAGTGAAGTACGCAAACGCAGCGCTGAGATCCACACAAGCCGCATCGTTCC